>JAHFDU010000021.1:20649-21297 GCA_023248835.1 Myxococcales bacterium
CGCGTCGGCCGCTTCGACCATGCCGATAAATCCTTTGGTTTCGATCATTCCGAGTGCATCAGCCATGTGCCGGGTTCTCCTCGACTTGGGGGACTACTTGTCCACGAACTTTTCCGGCGCTCTGCCGGTGATGCTTTCAATTGCCGCGTTGGCCGCTTGTGCAGCCGAATCAATTTCCGCTTCGGTGCCCGACATATACAAACGGCCAAATGCGCCAAATGGAGTGACCGAAACCAAGAACACCCGCGCCGCTTTTTCCGCTTCGTTGGCGGCGAACGCAACGTAGCCCGCCGGCTCGGTCTCGAGAATGAACAGCGACTGCCCGGGCAGAATCATCATGCCTTGGGAATTGCGATTGATGAGCTGCGCCTGGTAGGGCTCGATGGCGCGGATCACCTGATTGGTGAGCACTTTGGGTTTGAGCCGATCTTCTTCGGCGACGTGCAAGTGGTCTAAAATGGCGCGACCAGCTTGCCGCACTTCGCCCTGATCGTCGTCGTGCACTTCGAGCAGTCCATAGGCGCGCTCGACCACTTGAATCGCCGGCACTACTTTGGTGGCCTTGAGCGCAACATCGGTCACTCGATTGATGGCGATGCCGGGCGCGATCTCGACAAACAGCGACGCCATCCCTGGCAGCGGCAGAAA
>JAHFDU010000022.1 GCA_023248835.1 Myxococcales bacterium
ATGTTGCGCCCGTCGAATCGCTCTCGGGCGCGGTGGCGCGTCTGACCCGACAAGTCGACGGCAATAGCTACGGCATGGAGCTGATGCTGAGGCGCCAGAGCGGCCGCATCACCGGCTGGATTGCTTACACCTTGAGTCGTTCCGAGCGCATGTTCCCCTGCGGCATACGACCGGCCGATTTTGATCAGACCCATTTGCTCAACATTGTGGTGCAGGCGCGGCTGCCGTGGAAATTGTTCGCTGGCGTGCGCCTCTATGTGGCAACCGGGCGACCCTATACCCGAATTCCGACGGTGACGGACAGCAAAGTGGCATCGCGCAACGATGGCCGTTTGCCCAATTATGTGCAGCTCGATCTGCGGCTCGATCGCGAATGGCTCTTCAAAGCCTGGGCACTTTCACTTTTTGTCGAGGTGGTCAATCTCACCTATGCCGAGGCCTATTTGGGCGTCAACATCCACGACAACCCGGGAATGCTGGTGAACAACGCCGCCAGCAAAGTGGCGCCTTACGATCCGTCCCGCGACGGATTGCATTTTATTTTGCCTTCGATTGGGCTAAGAGGACACTTCTGATGCGCGTATCCTGTCTATTTCTTGTCCTTACTTCCTGCACCTACACGCTCAGCGACGACGCTCTCGATGTCGCGCTGGTCGGGCGTGCGCCCGCTTTCGGTCAACCGATCGCGCTCGTAGAGAGTTCTCACTACGAGTGGACAGGGAATTCCAGCCGGATCATTCGGTTGGGCAATGAACAGGTCCTCGTCTGGGGCGAGGAGTCATTCGGGGGGCTCTACAAAGCGACCCTGATTTCGCTTGTGTCGGGCCAGATACGGGAGCTCAGTCGGGGAGAGCGGGGAAATTTTGCCATCGCTGATCGGGCGATCTTTGTCTACGGCGGGCAGCATACCCATGTCCAAGTTATAGAGAGCACCGATTTGTTGTCCGGTCGCGAGTTCGATTTCCCCGACGGGTGTGACGTCGTCGCTGGCAAGTCGGGGAATGTCTTTTACTGCCAGCTTATGGATTCCAACACGATTCCTCAATTGCATCTCGTCTCTCTCGACCCACCATTCGAGCGATCTGTGACCGGATATTTCAGCGCCCCAAAAATTGACGACAGCGAGCGATATCTGAGCGCTTTAGACTCACCGGTGAGCCAAACGATTTTTTCGTTCACCGGCGGCGCTGACTATTATCTCGATTCCTCTGCCTCGGTCGATCTGGATGGCCAATCGCGAACCTTGTTCTTGTGCGGAGTCGGCACCGGTCTGGTTTTTTCTTCGTTTGATCAAACCAGGCGACAAATACTCGACAACGACTGTTACTACCTTTGTGACAGCTCTCCCGACTGGCTGCTCTATCTCAGCAGCAGCGCTGTGAAACGAGTCGCTCGCGACGGTGCCGCAGAGCCGAGTATTGTCGCTGGCTACAATACCACGCATTACTTGGGCGGGGTGTGGCCAGGATGCCTTTGTTGTACGACTCCGGTGGCGCAGCCTGTATACGATGCGGTGGAAGGATGGCTCGGCGATTGGCGTTTCATGACCCGCGGGCGATCACCAGCATTCAGTCGCGATTTTTCGCGGCTGCGCTGGCTTGAGTACGCCGCGACGTCGAATCGCAGCGGGCAATTGCGCTCAGCCGCGATCGGCGGTGAGCCGCTGCGTCTCGCTTATAACGTGACCAAGTTTGAAGAGCTCGAAGACGGCCGGGTGCTGGCGCTTGCCAATGCGCCTTTTGCAGGACAGCAAAATCGCCTAATCGCGATCGACGAACAACATCGCACCGCGGTGGCGGTGGCCGAGGACGTCCAAGATTATCTGCGCATTCCCGACAGCAACGATGTCTTGGTGTGGCACGAAATTGTGAATGGAAAATATGAGCTGTATCGCGTCGCGATCCCGCCCCCAACAAAATGAAATCGGGCTAATGTCGGATGTTGACGCCGCAGCGACCGATACGGGTTCCTTTGCAGATTGGGCTGAGTGCCCTCGAAAAAGCGCTGCGTTTTGGCATTTTGATCTGGCCCGGACTGGCGGTGCTTGGTGGCGGCCTGTGGCTGTTCGGTGCGGTTTCTCAGCTGCTCGATGATTTGCCTAACGCGCTCTCTGCGCTGATTGCGGTGCCGCTCTTTTTGCTGGTTGGCTCGCTTGCCGTGATCATCATCGCGATAGCGGGGGAAGCGCGCGAAGACTCCAAACGCGAACAGCCAAGTGATGTGATCCTCAGCGCGGAAGGACTCACCGTCGAGGGCGGTCCCTACCACGGATTTTCGGTCGGCTGGCAGACGGTGGTTGCAAAAGACTGCAAGATCACCGAGCACGAACCCGAGTGGCCTGGGCTCAAGCGGATGTTTGTCTACATCCTCAGTTTTGGTCGCGCCAAAGCGATCGATCGGCGCTTGCAAGGAAAGTTGTCAAAGCTCTGGGTGGCCGAAAAGGGCAAACCGCCAGTCACCATCGCCGAAACCGAGCAGGAAGAGGAGCGTGAATCACTCGAGGCTCTCTTGAGTTCGATTCACTCGATCTGCGGCGAGTCGCAAGCGGCTGCCTTCCAGCCCGTGCATCCTGAGCGGAGCGCAGCGAAGTCGAAGGGGGAAACAGTCGAAGTCCGCCCTTCGACAAGCTCAGGGCAAACGGTGCGGGGGGGCGTGAACGGTTACGTTTTTTGCTGCCCCGCTTGCAACGCGCCGATTGCTCCGAGCGATGCGCCGACGACCCGCTGCCCGTTCTGCGCCGCGACTGTCGAAGTGCCGGAAGAAATACGCACCCGCATTGCCGCGCTCGACCAGCTGCTGTCCTCGAGTCAAAAGACGGTACAGTTGATTGAAAAGTTGCGTGAGCAGCCGAGCGCCAAGCACGCCGGTCGTTGGTTGAGCGTTGCACGCATGCTGGGAGCGTGGTTGTGGCCGGCGGCGGCCGCACTGGCGCTTTTTTTTGTGATTTGGCACGAGCGATCGCCCAGCGGCCATCCGTCGCTGCAGACGATCGGAGACGAACCGTACAACTACACTCGTCGCGTGCTGTTGTGGTGCGCAGCGCTCTTACCAATTGTTTTTGGTGTGCTCTATTTTTGGCCTCGCAGTTTCTTTGCGAGCCGTCGTGCACTGCGATTGTTGACGCTGAATTTGGGAGCGCTGCCCCCGCTTGGTGACGGCGCGCCGCATCGCTGCCGGCAGTGTGGAGCGCCGCTGTGCGAGCGGCAGCAACAGCTGCTGGCTCCTTGCCTGTATTGTCGCGCCGACAACATTCTGGGCCTCGATGTCCGGCCCGATGCAGCGCGATCCACCACCCAAGCGGTCTCGCTTGCCGACGCCTTTGCTCTTCGTCAGCGCGCCCGGCTGGTTTTTGCTTTGACCAGCGTCTTGTGCGCCGGGGTGATACTTGGCGTCGGGCACGAACTTTCTTGCCTGGTTCGGGTACCGCCATTCCCCTACGAAAAAAAAACCGTCAATGGCGGTTGGAGCTGGAGCGGAAACGGCTCCTCGGCGGAGATCACCAATCTGTCTGGCAAGCGGCAAATCTTGCGCGTTCAAGACGGGGAGCGAGCAGCGCGCGCGACGCTCGAACCGTCGGCCAAGGTCTTGCTCCGGTGTGAGAACGCCTGTGAGGTGGCGGTGCAAGACAGTCGGGTCACTCTCCCTGGCGGCTCTTATTTTCCTTCGTCGTTGCGTTTTGTTGACGGTCGACTGAGTTTCAATAAATAGGAGAGGCGTTGTTTATCACCCGCATAGGCCAGTTGCTGACGATGGAGGGTGCCGCGCTCGGCCTGCGCTCCAACGTTTCGTTGCGGGTTGAAAATGGCCGCGTTGCCGAAATCATCGACGGCGAGGTGAGTAGGCACGGCGACGCGATCGACGCCGGCGGGCAACTGGTCACACCCGGGCTTGTTGATCCGCACACCCATTTGATCTTCGCTGGATCTCGCGCCGATGAATTTGATCGACGCGCCCGTGGCCAGTCGTACAACGAAATCGCGGCAGCCGGTGGCGGAATATTGTCGACGGTTCGAGCAACACGCGCCGCCAGCGACGAGGAATTGATCGCTTCTACGCTTGCGCGCCTCGATCGTTTCTTGAGAAATGGCGTCGTTGCCGTCGAAGCTAAGTCGGGTTACGCGCTGTCGATCGAAGGCGAGTTGCGCCTGTTGCGGCTGCTCAAGCGAGTCGCGCAACAGCACGTGGTGAAAATCTCTCCAACGCTGCTGGCGCACGTTCCGCCGCCCGATCTACCGCGTCAAGTGTTTGTTGATCGCTTCATCGCCGAGGCAATCCCTCAAGCCGCGCAAGAGAAGTTGGCCGAGGCTGTTGACGTTTACTGCGATGTTGGCGCATTTACACTCGATGAAACCGAGCGAATTCTGAACGCGGCAAAATCACTCGGGCTGCGCTTACGCGTCCATGCCGAGCAGTTCACCTACACTGGCGCGGCAGAGCTGGCGGCGAAATTGGGCGCCGCTTCGGTTGAGCACGTCGAGGAGCTCAGTGCGGACGGGCCTGCGCTACTGGCCCGATCGCAAACCGGTTGCAATCTGTTGCCAGGTGCCGCTCTGACGCTCGGTCTCAAATGGCCGAACGCGCGCGCGCTACTCGATGCTGGCTGCTTGGTTGCGCTCGGCACCGATTGCAACCCGGGCTCGTCGCTCACCGAGTCGCTGCCGCTCATGATGTCGCTCGCCTGCATGCAAATGAAGATGAGTTGCGAAGAGGCCTGGCGCGCA
Organism: Myxococcales bacterium; assembly: GCA_023248835.1. Lineage (GTDB taxonomy): Bacteria > Myxococcota_A > Polyangia > Palsa-1104 > Palsa-1104 > JAHFDU01. Next base: position 4,722 of record JAHFDU010000022.1, read on the forward strand.
GCGACGGTAAACGCCGCGCGCGCATTGGGGCACGACCTTGGCCGGGTTGCGGTCGGCGCGTCTGCAAATCTTGTCATCTGGCGAGCCAACGACTACCGCGAGGTGATTCAGCACTACGGGGATTCGCTCGTCGAGGCGGTCATTGTCGACGGACAAAAGATGCAATTCTAACCGCCTGACAGTTTGTAACGTAGTCTTAGACGCAATGCCGTTCACTCAACACCGTGCATGCTGAGCGGAGCGCGTAGCGGCGGAGTCGAAGCACCCTTCGACAGGCTCAGGGCGCGCGGGTGTCGTAACCCCCGATTATGCTGAGCGCAGTCGAAGCACAAGCTAGAGGACGCACGGATTTTAGGTCTTAAGTGAACGGTGTGAAAAATATTTCAGCCCGGCATCGGCAAAACGATCACCTGGTTGATCGGCGCGACATTGCCACCGGCGGGATAGCCGTACGACGAAGCGTTGTCGAGCCCCCACACGGTGACGCCAAAGGTGGCGGGGCTCGACGCGACGTGTGGACCGTTGTCGCATTTTCCTTTCACGTTGACGCGAATCAGATCGACGTCGGCAAATTCGTAGACTCCACTCGAGCCCATCGGCCTCCAGCCGGTCACGGTGCCGATGCAGTCGAGCGTGACGTCTTGAAACCCATTCGCTGTTTTGACCCGGGTGAAAACCAAGTTGGTGGTCCGATAGGTTGGGTCGGTGAAAAACACATATTGGGTGAGAAATTGCGCCGGCGGCAAGACGTTGACGAAATCCTCGTCGCCGAGACAACTTCCAAAATCGCCGGCACGACTACCGCCTGTAACAAAGCAACCACTCATCGTTTGTGCGACGTAAAATGGGTGGGCGCTGTCCTGTGATCGCACTACGAACGGCCCGGTGGCTTCGAAGTCGACTACTTGGCCGACCCCGAGCGAGAGCGGCGCTCCGGCAACGACTGGGACGAAGAGCAAGGCGGTGTCCTTGACCGCGCCAACGATGCGATACTTGATCGACTCGGGCTGCAGATCTCGGCGTCGCGTGGTGTAGGGCGCGACCGCGTACTCCCAGGCAAAAGCGCTTACCGCCGGCACCTGTTGGTGACCAGAATCGCAGCCCCCGCCGGTGGACGTCGTCGATTGGTAGCATTGGTAGGTTTGACCGCCGGTGAAAGCGATCGGATGATCGGCTTGAATAACGGTGCTCGACATCTCCTCGGTGTCTTGCCACTGGATATATTCGCCGGCGTTGAGGTTGTAGGTGATCGGTGTGTGGGTCGCAGCGGCGAGCACCTGGTTGCCACCCGGAAGCGGCACACTCGGTAGCAGCGTCACGGTGGTGTTGTCACTGGCAGCGACGATCTGGCCCCACTGCGCGCCAGTGATCGAGCTATTGCCAGTGCCGCGGATCGGCACGATGCCAAAATAGTTGGTGCCCCACGCCGTCGTCGGAAACAGCAGTTCGGCGCTCGGCAGATATGAGCTTGCTCCGCCATAGGGCAAGATGTCATACATGGTGACCGGTACATCTGCGCTCACATGCCACGCTTGGCCGCGACCGGTACCGAGCACAGCAGTTCCGCCTGAAAGGTTTGCCGCGGGTGAGATCGGGCAGGTCAGTGGCGTACTACCGTTTTTCGACTGGGGATCTTGCGACAAGAAAACGATCGCGACTTGGCCGGGCGGCAACCCGCCCGTCGGTAGCGGTTGCCAAGAACTCGCTGGTTGCCCGGCGACTGGAATGCGCGCAAAACTGGCCACATTGTAGCTCATTGCGCCGCGCTGCACCATGAGATTGGCCGACTTTGCCCAAGCGTTGGCAACAAACACGGCAAAGCAAGGTGGCTTCGATCCGGAATAAAAACTTGGCGTTGCGATCTGGTAGTCGCAGCCGATGCTGCCTTGGCTCAGGCCCGCCGCGTCGCAGGCGGCGATACATTGGCCGGCGGCGCAGCCCTGATCGGGATCGCAGGTTTGCACCACCACGCCGTTTTCGTCGACCACGTTGCGCAGGTCTCCAGTGCAACCGAGCGTCGCCGCACCGCTGTCGTCACCGCCGTCGTCGCCGGTTGGGTCGCTGGCGCTGGCATCGTGGCCGATCGGTTTTTGAAATCCTCGGTGGGGCGGATCGCAGGCTGCTAGCCACCAACTCGTCGCCGCCAACCCAAACAGAAACCAATTTTTCTTCAGCATGTTCGGCAACTCACTTGTATTGTTTCGGGGAACAGTGCCCAAAGCAGTTTCGGGGAACAGTGCCCAATCCAGCAGTAAAAGGCAAGCACCTGAGGAGTCCAGGGGCGCCCGGAAGTCCGAGCGCCGCCGACAGCTCACAGCCGACAGCCTACAGTTTTGGATTCATTCATGAAATCACCTACCCTAGCCCTCCTTTCAAGAGCGAATTTACGGGAGGGTCAACGCGATTTTACGATTTTTCTCCACTGTCAGCTGTCGGCTGTCGGCGGTGGTAAGAATCGCGAAGCGCGAATCAACGCCGACTTCCGGGCGCCCCTGGGAGCGCTGAGGAGATGCAATTGAGTTGAGAATTGTTCATTAATTTCGTATAGAGGGCCCTGTTTTCGGAATTCTCATGTTTGCCATTTTTCAAAGAGCAGTTTTTGCCGCAATGGTCGCCCTGGCGATGGCGGCCTGCGCGCCGGCGACCGGTACTACGCTCGAGGGGGTGACGCCTCGTACCGTGGCTGTAGGCAATGAACTTGAAGTCTATCTGCGCGCTCTCGGTGGCGACTCATTTGATTTCGAATCGGATATCGATTTTTCGCGTCGGACGGTGTTACCGTCGCTTTTGCCCTACGGCGGTGGACAGGCGGTATTTCGCTGGACGCCGCTCGCCGACGACGTCGGTGATCACGTGTTCCAGTTCTCGGTCCGTGCCAATGGCGTCGACTCTACCGCCACCATGCCGGTGACGGTGCTACCTGGCAGCGACCAATTGGCGTTTCGCCAGCCGATCGGAGCTGGCACCACGTTCGATTTTTCGGCGCACCCCTGTCTCAGCGTCGAATTTGCGGTCGACAACGCCAGCGCCGACGAGGTCGCGTTGTCGCCAGGCGAGCCGTGGGCCGCCAACGCCGAGCTTGAGCAGACCGATTCGCTCACCGCGCAATTGAAGTTTTGTCCAACTGCTGCCGAAGTGCGCAGCTCGAGTGTCTTTCCGTTGCTAGTTCTCGCCGACAGCAAGGATGGAAGGCAGCATGCAGAGAAACGTTTTGCCATCGTCATTGGCAAGATCGCCCCTGCGCTCGACGCCGCGGTGCCGCCGGACGCTGGCAGTAAACCGATGGATGCCGCTCGAGTAGACGCTGACCTTCCATCCGTTGATGGCGGCTCGCCCGACGACGGTGGCGACGTTTGCCCGATAGCAGCGCCGGTGATTGTGCACACCGCCAAGACCGATCAGGACGTTTTCACCTATGAGAGCCCGCTGCACATCAACGCGCTGGTGACCAATCCAGACGGGCTTCAAGGAGTGTTGTTGTTCTATTCCTCGACGCCGCCTGCCGACATGATGTACCCAGATTTGACCAAGATGAGTTCGATTGAACTTAGCTGCAGTGATTGCACTGAAACCGGCGGCCATTTTTCGGGCACGGTGCGCAATCCGGTCGCGAGTTTGAAGTCGGGCTCGCGGAAGACTTTTTATTATTTGCTGTCGGCAATCGATTACGACGACGTGCTCTACCCGGGCTGCGATTACCATGTCACTTTCGATCCTCCGACTGGCCTGCACTCTTTCACCACCGTGAAACCATGAGGCGGCTACTGGTCGCAGCCATTCTGGTTGTTGGTGGTTGTGCGTTGCCGTCGCCGCCGGCGATCGATCCGGGCTCGTCGCTGCAGGCGATGGCGGTGAGCGATGTGCAGCCGCTCGTATTGCTGCCGTCGTCGTCGCTTGCCGTTGGTGGCCAAAATTTCGTCGACGCGGCACAAGGCGTGACCGAAGTGCATCTGGTCGGCAACTTTGTGCCAGCGGCCGGGATGGCGCAGCCGGTTGACCAAAGCCTGTCGGCGACGGTGGTCGACGCGACGCATTTGAGTGTGGTTTGCGACGAAAAATTTCTTGCCACGCTGCCGGCGCGGGTCGGTAAGCTCGAGGTGGAGGCCACCGTTGTAGTGCTGAGCAACCTCGACGGCAAACGCTTTGTTTCCTCGCCGATGAGTGTAACTTTGGACCTCCGCACCTCGCTGCAGCCGAGAGCGGATCAGATCTTGGCGGGCGCGCTTTATCTTAACGACGAGGTGGTCATCGACGGCAAGGATTTCTTGCTCGGCGGCGGCGAAGGCGAGACGCACGCGATCCTCCAGGGCTGCGTTCTGCCGATTGGTAGTAGCGACGGCGATTGTCAAACCGAGGGCACCCACGTGAGCGGCCTCGAGTTGATTGCAGCGCCGCCGCAACCGATGACCAGCGAGGGATGGCAGCGCAGAAGGATTGAGTTTCCTTTTTCGCCCGCCATTGTCGGTCTGCACGCCGCCAGCTTTCAAGGCACGGTTCGGCTGCGCAACGTCGCGCCCGGGTGGAAGTCAGAGCTGAGCCCGCCGACAGCGCTGGCAGTGACGCTCGGCCGGCCGCTGGTGAGCCGGCTGTCTCCGGCGGCGGTGAGTCTCGGTCAATATTTGGAAGTGCAGGGCAGGGGATTCGTCGGTGCGGCTGCGGATGAAGTGACCTTGCTGCATCTGTTTGGCAGCTTTACCGGAAGCGGCCGCACCCGACCGATTGACGTGCGACTGGTGCCGCAGTTCATTTCCGGATCTACCGTTCGCTATGTCGTCGACGAGCACGATGCGCTCGGGCAGACCATCGATCTGCGACAAAGCTCCGGCCATTTTTCGGGCAAAGTCGAGCCGATTTTGCGGAAAGGCGCGGACGAAGCGATCGGGGTCGCCGGCAGAGTTCAATTCGACATCGCGCCAATCAAGCAAGTGGTGTTTGTAAACTTTGAACGGTCCTATTCTGAGACTCTGAAATTGTTTGGTCTGGCCGCGGCCGATGAGGTGGTTCGGCAGCGCGTGCTTGAGGTGGCGCGGCGCGACTACCTTGGCGTCAACCTGGATTTTCGCACCGAGCGCCCGACCGATTTTGCGCTCTACGAACAGATCGATGTCGAAGGGCCGGATCCCAATGACAGCGACGAATTTGGCAAAGACAATACGCCAGGCAAGGACACCGGAAATCTGCGCCTCTATGATCATGTTGGCGGCGTCAACGCCACCACGCAAATCGACGGATCGCCCGGTTACGGTGGCGTCTTTGCGGTCGAGTTCCTCGGCTTTTCCAGCCATCCTCCTGCGAGTGTGCGGAGACAGTCAGATCCAGCAAGCGGGTTTGATGACATTTTCGATGCGGTTCGTCCCGATACCGGGATTCCGTTAAGTCGAGCGGAAGTGGCTGCACTACAGCCGATGGGCGACGCGTCGAGCTGCGGCGCCGGCGTCGATCGCGATGTCGCTGTGGCCTGCGCGGTGCGAGTATTTGGCAGCCTGGTCGGCACCACCATGACCCACGAAATTGGCCACAGCCTAGGGCTGGCTTTTCCGCACGGCAAAGCCTTTCACGACATCGGGGACGAGCCCAATCGGTTGATGGACGCTGGCGGCGGCCGTCCATTCAACGAGCGCGCCGAGTTGCGAGGCGAAGGACCAGCGGTTTTTTGTGACGACGAATTTGACTATCTCACCACCATCTTGCCGCACCCGACGCAAAAAGAGCTCGTGGTCGCTCGCCCCGGCTGTCTCTAGTCAATCGGGATTAGTTTGCTTGCTTGGCGTGGCTGGTGAGACGAGTCAGCTGCGCCGACAAGCGCTCGCGCTCGTGTTCGCTGAGATTGACAAACTCAATCCGCACCGCGAACGAGGCGGGACGCTTCATGCACTCGATCACGATTGCGGTTACTTCTTGAAAACGCGCGCCCGAAACCTCAAAAGACAGTCGCAGCGAAAGTCCGGCCGGAAGCTCGGCTTCCGTCTCTGCTAGCATGCCGCCGGAACTGACATTGACCATCGACCCTTCGCACGGCTCTGGTGCAGCACCGCCATGCTGCGGCGACGAGAACGGCTCAACATGAACGGCTCCGGCGATTTCGACGCGTACGTGCTCGCGCTGCTGAATTCTTTCGGGCGCCTCGTCATGGCCAAAACGGGTCAGCCGATCCTCTTTTCCAAGTAGAGTGCAGGTCAGGCGATAGCGGGCTTCCGAACCGTGGATCAGCGTGAGTGGCAGCTGCGCACCAGAAGAGCGATCGAGATTCTTGGCGCTGCGCACCGCAAAAAACAGCTCGTTGACGTCGGCCACCTCTCCTCGCACGCCGGCGATGTCGATGGTGGCGCCGACCTGCATTTGGCGCGAAGTCAAAACCGGAAAATGCGCCGGCAATCGATCGAAACCAAGCGAGTGCCGGATTCGCCCGACGCGGGCCGCCACCTCTTCGCTCGGCGGCATCAGCGCGTCGGCGCTGGCACTCTCGAACACCGCGATGCGAGTCAATACGTCGAGAGCGTCGTGGCCACTTTGGCTGCACAATTGGTGCAGCCAGCTCAGATCGTCGTTACCAATGCCCTTGTCGCGCGCCAAACGATCGGCCTCTAGCCGGCGCGCCTGTCGTCGACGAATCGAAGCGATGAGCTGCCAGGCCAACGCCAGCAACACGATCGCCAACAGTAGAAACAGCGGCCCGTAGCCGGGATGCGCTCGCTCGCCCCACGTATCCCGCAGTGCCCTGAAAAATTCTTCCATCATCGCTTCCCAATATCACACGCGATTGTTGGTTAGCGCAAGCCGCCATCGTCCTGACCGCCCATCACTTCGGGTGAGCTAAGTAATCGAAACCGATCTCGTTTTTGGCGCAAGGGTTCAGGATCAGTATCACGATCAGGTTTGGATCTCATTTCTGGCTTCTTCCCATCCGGAAAAAAATCAAAACCGGACGCCAGCGGTCAGAGGCGCCGCCCGAGCCGGGCGACGAGATCGAGGTTTTCGTTCATCGAAGTGACCCGCAGGACACCGGGATTTCCCTTCGTTCGATCGCAAAAGTCTTGGCCACTCTCGGCATCGCTGGCCAAATGACATTCGGCCGAACAAAGAAACGTGCAGCTTGATTTCTTCTATTTAGTCAGCGCTGTAGGCTGCAAAATGCTTCGTAGTCGATGAGTTCGATTTTTTTGTTGGGGTCGCTGCAGACAACGCAATTGGGATCGCGCGGCAGTTTGAATTCGCGAAATTTCATCTGCAGCGCGTCGTATTGCAAGAGCCGCCCGACCAGCGACTTGCCGACGCCCAAGATCAGTTTGACCGCTTCGGTTGCTTGCAACACACCGATGACACCGGGCAGGACGCCGAGCACGCCGGCTTCGTTGCACGACGGTGCCATTCCAGGTGGCGGCGGCTCGGGATAGAGACAGCGATAGCATGGTCCTTCAAACGGCTTGAACACGGTGAGCTGGCCTTCGAACTGAAAAATCGAGGCGTTGACCACCGATTTTTTGAGAATCAGCGAGGCGTCGTTGAGTAAGTAGCGAGTTTGAAAATTGTCGGTGCCGTCGACGATGAGATCGTAGTCTTTGATGACGTCGAGCACATTTTCCGACGACAGCCTGAACGCGTGCTGGTTCACTTTGACGTCGGGGTTGAGCTCGGCAATGGTGCGCGCGGCCGACGCCACTTTGGGCTGCCCGACCCGCGTGGTGTTGTGGATCACTTGGCGCTGCAAGTTCGATTCGTCGACCACGTCGTCGTCGACCAGACCAATCGTCCCGATACCGGCAGCGGCAAGATAGAGTCCAGCCGGCGCGCCAAGGCCACCCGCGCCGAGGAGCAGCACTTTCGATTGCAAAAGTTTGGCTTGACCGGCCTCGCCGATTTCCGGCAGCATCAAGTGGCGCGAGTAGCGCGCCTTTTGTGCGTCGGTAAAAACAAACGGCCGGTCGTAGGGCAGGGCAGCGCGCTTCCACGCGGTGAACCCGCCGGCGAGCGATCGCACACTGGTGTAGCCGAGCTCGGCAAGGGTTCGGGCCGCCAGTGCTGAACGTGTACCGCCGGCGCAATAGACCACCACATCGGCGTCGCGCTTAGGCACTGCATCCTCGACGCGCAGTTCGAGTTTGCCGCGCGGAATCCAGGTCGCACCGGGAATGTAGCCTTCCAAGTACTCGTCGTTTTCGCGCACGTCGAGCACCGCGTCGGGTTTTTCGCCTTTCAAAAATTCCGCGACGGTGACTTCGCGTATCTTGGTCTTGACCTCTTTGAGTACGTCTTGAAAATTGGGCATAAAACCTCGCGTAGTCTATTTTGCACCAACCTTTCGTTCTGTGCTATGGACTGGCTGCGAAGGCGTTCGTGGTATAGAATTAAAGAAACAAGGAGACTGACATGGACAACGCAGAAGCGGCGGTGCAGCGCTCAAGTGATACGCCGATGGAAACTGAAACCGTCGAAGAGCCGATGCTGGGGCTCACCGAGCTGGCGGCGGCCAAGGTCAAAGAAATTCAGTCGGCCGAAGCGATTGATCCGAACTTTGGCCTGCGGCTGCGCGTCGTCGGCGGCGGCTGCTCGGGCTTTGCCTACGATCTGTATTTTGATGCCAAGGCCGACGGTGATCGCCTGTTTGACTCGCACGGCGTGCAGCTGTTCGTCGACCAGATGAGCCTGCAATATCTCGCCGGCACCACCGTCGACTACGTCGAGGGACTGCAGGGCGCGGGCTTCAAATTCGGCAATCCCAACGTCAAGAGTACCTGCGGCTGCGGCAGCTCCTTTAGCGTCTAGCCAAAAATCGGTGACCCCAGATTTCGAGCGTGAACTTGGGGCGTCAAGAGTCGTGCGGGACAGCTCTCGGCTCGAGCGCTTCTCGGTCGACGAATCTGGGCTTGGTCGCTTTCCGCCGGAATGCGCGGTGCTCTGCGAATCTCGCGACGAAGTAGAGCTGGTGCTTCGGCTCTGCCAGGAGCATCGAATTCCGGTGACCCCGCGAGGTGCTGGCAGCGGTATGACCGGTGGCGCGCTGCCGGTGCGCGGTGGCGTCGTGCTGTCGACCGAGAAAATGACTCGTATCAAAGAGATCAACAGCGACGATCTTTTTGCAGTGGTCGAGCCCGGCGTTCTGACTGGGGATCTGCAGACCGCAGTCGAGGCAGCAGGACTTTTTTATCCGCCCGATCCGGCGTCGCTGGCGATCTGTTCTCTCGGCGGCAACGTGGCCGAAAACGCAGGGGGGCCGCGCGCGTTCAAGTATGGCGTGACCCGGGAGTATGTACTCGGCCTCAATTTTTCACTTGCCGGTGGAGAGTCGATGTTCGCAGGCTGTCGCACACCCAAGGGCGTCACCGGTTACGACGTCGTTGGCGCGCTGGTCGGCAGCGAAGGCACTTTTGCCGTTGTCACTGAGATGATTTTGAAGCTGTTGCCAGCGCCACCGGCGGTGGCGACGCTGCTGGCGGTTTTTCCCGATGCGCGCATCGCCGGTCAAGCGGTGTCGAAAGTGATTCAGCTCGGTTCTCGGCCACGTGCACTAGAGCTTCTTGATCGCGCAACCATCGAGCATCTACGCGGTCGCACGCCGTACCGATTGCCCGAGAACGCCGGTGCTCTACTCATTGTGGAAATCGACGGAGAGCCCGAAGGCGTAGGACCAGCGATCGAGCGCGCCGGGCAAGCTTGTGAAAAGTCGGGCGCAGTCGAGGTGGTACTCGCGCAAAATGAAAGCGAGCGGCGCCGATTATGGGAGACGCGCCGACTGGCCAATCCCACTTTGAAGGCGGCGTGTCGACGAAAAATTGCCGAAGACATCGTGGTGCCGCGCTCACAGATCGCCGCCATGCTCGATCGCGTCGACCAAATTTCAGCCGAGACAAAAGTAGCCTGCGCCACCTACGGACATGCCGGCGACGGCAATCTGCACATCAATCTGATGCTCGACGATGAACAGCTGACTCCACAAGTCGATCAAGCGATGGATTCGATCATGCGCGCCACGCTCGATCTAGGTGGCACGCTCGCGGGAGAGCACGGCACCGGGCTACTCAAGATGAAATATCTGCCGTGGGAACAGTCGCCGCCGCTGTTGCGTTTGCAGCGCAAACTAAAAAAAGTTTTCGATCCTGAAGATCTCCTCAACCCGGGAAAAATCATCCCCAACGATTAGACCGAAATCACGTTGACGTGATCACGTGATCGATCTGCGTTGTCGTTGACCTTGTCGGCGACGGCGACGGCGACGATCTGTTCCGAGGTCGAGCCTTTTGCTCGGTCATGGTTGAACCTGCGAGCGAGGAGGCGATCGCCCAGGTGATGGCTTGCTTGAGCGGGCTATTATAGGCCGTAGCGATGCCGTCGAGCAGCGGTGTTTTGAGCGCCCATCTCAGCGCGTGACCGCCGATAAATCCAAGTGTGAATCGCTTACGACAGCGCCACTCAAATCCCTGCCAAGCGGCGCGTTCGGTCAATTTCCCATCGACCACATCGGCGGCGGCATCGCCGGCATAGGTGCCGCTGAGCATCGCCTGAAAAATTCCTTCACCGGTGGTGTTGTGGGTGATGCGCGCGCCTTCGCCGAGGTAGATTGCGCCCGGTGTGGTGGCGTCTTTGATCCAGGTACAATAGGAGATCGGGTGGCCTTTTAGTTTTCCAATTTGTCGGGCTTTGATCAGTCGATCGGCGAAATGATCGTCGAGAAAACGATCAAAAACTTGGCGTACGTTACGCGTGGTCTTGTTGCCGCTGGCATCCTCGCCATCCATGCAGATGCCGATGTTGACCCGATCAGCGGTCTCGGGAAACAGCCAGCCGTACAGCGGCGACAGATTCTTGTCGAAAATCATCTCGAGCGTGCCGGGCTCGAAAGCGAAGTTCTCCCACCACCCCATCAGTGCCGAAATCGTGCGCTTGGGACGCGGATCCCAAGAAAAAATCGAATGGGCACCATCGGCGCACAGCACATGCTTCGAGCGCAGCTCTTCGCCACCGGCGCGCACACCGACAACACGGCCGCCTTCGCGCACCAGCGCCTGCGCCTTCATTCCGCCGCGAAACTCGATGCCGAGATGTTTGGCGCGTTCGACCAGCAGATTGTCGAACTGTTCGCGCAATAGAATGGTCGCCGCCTGTTCCGTGCGCAGCTGAATCTGGCGCCGGCCTGGCGTCGTCAATATTAATGAATGGATCGGATAGCCCTGTTGGCGGACTTCAGCGCCGATGCCGAGCTCGTCGATCACTTTGAGCGCGTTGGGTGAAAGTCCGCTGCCGCAAGTTTTTGCGCGCGGGAAGTCGTCGCGATCGAGCAGTAGCACGTTTTTGATGCCGCGCTGTCCGAGTCGCACTGCCGCGGCAGCGCCGCCAGGTCCTGCGCCGACGATAATGATGGAGTGTTCCATGACTAAGCTCTCACCTCTACGTGTTGAAGGCTCAAAGGCTCGACGGCTGTTTTCACGCCGCCCGAGTAAAATTGCCGGGCCCATTTTCGATAGGTCATGAACGGGCCGTCGGCGTTCGAAAGAATCGGTTTGTCGCGATAGACTTTGTTCTCCCAAATTGGAAAGTCGAGCGCGAAGTCATAGACGTACGCTTGATAGAAGAGTTCCGCCACTTGCTGGTCGGTGGCGTCGTCGCTGAATTTTTGTAAATTGACCACGCCGCGAATCTCGGTGCGCTCTTCGTCGATGGGTGTGCAATAGATGCGTTGGCGCGCCAAAAGTCCTACGTTGCGTACTTCGCAGAGCGACACCAAGAAGCCGAGTCCGTGCATGGTGACATCGAGCACCACGTCGTTCACAGTCCCTGGCATGTTGACGATTGCACCGTCGGCAATCAAATTGAGCGCAACATTGAACATCGGTCCCTCTTCGACGGGAGCGCGGCAGATGGTCGCGCTATTCACCGCGTGCACCGGAATCAAATGAGCCGAATCCACCGTGTTCTCTAAGATCTCCTGCGGATGGCTGCGCACCGTCCACAACACGGTTTGGTTCGGTGTCCAGCCATCGTCCGGCAACATCGGGATGCCCCACTCGGGCGGCTGGCCCTCGGCGTCGTAGTGAGCGAAGACCACGCCGTTTTGTTCGCGCATCGGCCAGCTGCGCAGTTTCGCTTTGGGCGGAATCTTGATCGCACCTGGAATGTCTACGCACTGGCCAGCGGCGTCAAAACACCAGCCGTGAAACGGGCAGCGCAACTTGTCATCGATGACGCGCCCGCCAAAGCCGAAGTGCGCGCCCAGGTGCGGGCAGTGCGGATCGCTTGAGCGCAGTCCGTCGCGGGTGCGATAGACGACAATGTCCTGCCCGAAAGCGTGGCGCGTAACCACCTCTCCCTCGGGAAATTCAGGAGTGAAGCCGAGGGCAAACCAACCATTTGGATAGGCAGGGAAGGGAAATCGGGGATTCATGTGGTCTCCTAGCGTGATATTCCCGATGCGGTTTTCGGCAGCGATTCGGGGTCAGAAAGCGTCGCGCCGCGTCCGCCAAACGTGTGTTCGTCGTAGTGGCGGTCGAGTCTTCTCGCGGTGCCGTGAAAACGATCGAACAGCTGGGTGTGGTGGCCGTAATTGCAGTGGAAATAGACGTGATGATCGTCGTGAAAACCATTGTCGCGATGAAACGGCAACATCCAGTTTATCCGCACGCCCGAGTGATCGAGCATGCCGATGAAATAGGTGTAAATGATGAGGAAGATGTAGACGCCGACGTGCATCGGCAGCACGAACGCAGGCACGGTGACGCAAAACATCATTGTCAGGATTTCGAGCGGATGCATGGCGGTGGTGGTGAACACCGTCGGTGCGACATAGCGATGGTGCCAGCGGTGAACGTAGCGGAAGAGTGTTCGTTGGTGCAGCAAGCGGTGGCTATAGTAGAGCGTGGCGTCGATGGCGAAAAAGCCGAGCGGTATGCTTAGCATCAAGTAGGCGTAGCCATAACGGTGGACATCGTAGTAGATCGTGCTCCAGCCGCCGCGTCGGAGATACCAAGCGAAAGTGCCGCTGCCAAGTGATCCGATGAGCAGATTTAGGCTGCCAAGCCAAAACGCTTGGCGCTCGAGCGCCGGGGTGAGCCAGCGTTTCGGCTGTAATTTCCACTCGGCGGCATTGGCTCGTTGTCGTCGGTAGAAGTGGTGATGGAGCAGGCCGCCGATCCCCCAGAAGGTGACCGCGCTGCCCGCCAGCGCACCGCCAAAACACCACAGCCACTGCAACATTTCGCTTGCCTCCAGCAAGTAACTGACTGATTAGTAACTTTAGCAAGGACGTCTGTCAACAGGGTGGAAAACTGCGCTAAAGTGTGCGCCGAAGCACATGAGACGACGCAAAATACATCTGGGGCGGCCAAAGGGATCGTCGAGAGAAAACACCCGCGCCCGAATCGTGGCTGCCGCGCGTGTCTGTTTCTCTCGCTCTGGTTTTGCCGCGACTGCCAATCGCGAGATCGCAGAGGAGGCGGGAGTGACCACCGCCGCCATCTATCTGTACTTCGAATCAAAGACGGCGCTCTACAAAGCGACCGTGCGCGATGCCTACGAAGAATTGTTGCCGCGCTACATCGTCGCTGCCCGCGCGCCATCGCTGCGTGACGGTTTTCGCGCGGTGCTGGCAGCTTCGGCGCCGCTGCATGGGACTGACCCGAGTTTGGCGGCTTTTTTTTCGGCGCTGCCACTGGAGATGCGACGCCATCCGGAATTGGCGGACGTGATACGCGACGAGGGCAGCGAAGTAGTCGGGCTGTTCGCGCGGCTGGTCGAGATGGGCGTGGAGGGAGGGGAAATCTCTGCATCCGCCGCGCCGCAGGTGCTGTCGATGTTTCTCGCCTGTGTCTTGGGGTTGTCCGTCTACATCACCGCAATCGATGGCTCTCAGTTCAATAGCATTATTGCCGCGTTCAGCGCGCTCATCGACGGCTCATTGTTTAAGCCCGGCAAGAACGTGTGTTTGCCCCGCAAGCGCTAGCTCTGGTCGATTCGTACGAAATTGATGCCGTCAAATAATCGATAGAAATGATCGACGGGCAAATTCGGCTGATGCACGTGTCCAACCGGGTTATACAGATTCACAGTGCGCCCGATCGGATCGACTCCTTGGAGAGAATAAACGTGCATATCAAAAATTCCTAACTGGTCTGCCGATGCGCGGTCATTCGGAGTCAGGTGTGGTTTTGTCTTGGAGGTAGTGGTGATTGGATAACCGCGCTCAAGTAGGGTACGGAGGTTTTCCAGCAGCGCGTCGGGCTGGAGCTGCGTCAGCGGCCCTCCCAGTGGGCGCGCGCCACCGGAGAACAACGAAAGCGCTTCGTGTGGCATGCCCCGAGCTTCTTTCCCCGTGCGATCGAGTACATCATAGCCGCCGTAGTGTACGGCCGCAGCCTTTTCGAGGAGCCGCGACCACAAAGAGCCGGTGCCGTAGGCGAGTTTGCCCGCACTTGAGGACACCGGAAACTCCGCAGTGAGACGATAGGTCACCGGCTGTTTGGGGCCGTTCGGATAGATCGTCACTTCATAGGTTCCGTCGCCGAGGTCGGCAATCGCATTGTGAATGAGCTCGGGATGGTTGCGAGCGATCGAGGCCAGCGGCGCAATCAACCAGCAGTCGTTGAGATCACCTTGCCGCGCCTGGTCTGGAGCGACGCTCGCTTGATCGCCGAGCGCGTCCTTGGTCTTCCGGTAGCTGTGTGACTGCCACAGCAACTCGGGCTCCGCGGTCAACGGTCGTTTGGGTGGCTGTCCCCGCTGCGCGTACTGTCGCTCGCGCTCAAGAGCGATGGTTTGCTTGAGATGGTAAGTCGCCCCAGCTTTAAGAAACGCCAGCTCGTTGGTCAGTTCTTCCACCGCCTCTTTGGCGATAGCTGCATCGTGTTCGGCGATCCTTAGCAGCCGCTTCATTTCCGGTTCATCAGCGAATGGGACTTGGTAATACGGTGCGGTAAAGCGCCCCGTACTCTGCGGTGTTAGCCGGTAACGGATGGTTGCGGCGCGACTACTGGCCCGAGCCAATGCTTGGGTTTTTTGGGCCAGTTCGTGCCGCGCCTTTTCCCTCCGTGGGAGTAGCTCCGCTTCTAAGGTAGCCAAATCCTTCTCTGCCACCTCCAGCGGATTCTGTGGCGCTTGAGTTGATTCGCCGATTTCGAGCTTGTAGAACCGGTCTTTTGTGTGACCTTGCTGTTCAACCCGCTGCTTGTCGAAAAATCGACGAACTTCCAGTTCATGCTCACTCGCCGGTGCTGCTACCGATGCCGCTGCCAGTGCCGCTTCGGCATGTTTGTTGGCGACCCATCCATTCTCAGTGAGTAGGATGTCAGGCTGATTTTGCTCAGGTGGGACAATCGGAGAGATGAAAGGCTTGGCCGAGTCGGTGTGGTCACCAGAAACCGCAATTGGACCACGTTGCTGGGCGGTAAGAGCGTTGGTACGGACGACAGGAGCGGCATCGTTTTGGCCTTCGCGTTCAATTCCGTTCAGCCGAGCTTCCCAGCCGTAGAACGGTTGCTGGGAGGGGGACCTGATTTCGCTGGTAGTTCCCTCTTGGGGTTCTGGTGTGCGTTCGATCGCTGATGCTTTCGTATTCCATCTATCCTGCGTATGTCCGATCGCTGATCCGATTGGGCGCTGATCGAATTTCGCTTCTTCTGCGATCTTTTGCGGTCGGGCCTTCCACCCGTCGGGGTCACGCGGAGCTACAGTGGCAGGACTGACTGAACGCTGATCGTAATCGGCTTCGCGCCCAATCCCCCGCAGCCGATCGTTCCACCGGGCCGAAGTAGCCGAGGGCTGGCTGGTGTCTGGTGCGCGCGATTCGGTAGCACCGGGGTAATAGCCCAGTCCTTCGATGCTGGTAACGGCGCTCTGCGGGGAGGAAGGTTTGGCTGCTTCCGGAGCCGGCGGGGAGCTTCCACTTGTATGGTTTTTCAGCACCTGGTTGGCCCAATTGATTCGAAGTGCGTCGTCGTGGCTGCCCTGGTGGTCAGGATGGCTTTGCCGCATCTTGGCGCGATAGGCCGACTTGATTTCCACCGCCGAAGCATCGGGAGCGACGCCAAGCAGCTCCGCCGCCTGCCCTACCGCAGCCGCCTCCGCGCTCAGTCGGGTCACCGACGAAAGCGCGGTCGTTCGTTTGGGCGCAGCGGCAGCATGCACCGCGCCCAGAAACAATTGAAACAGCGCTCGGCGCCACAGTTCATCAACAACGCGGTCGACGAATGCGCGATTGTTTGCCGGCCACTCGCCGGTTATCGCACCATGCAGCACAGTAGAAACCGCAGCAAACACCGGCGTGGTGCCGACCCCGCCGGCCAAGTCTGCGACCAAGGCCCAGCCCCTGGAAGCAAACACTTCTGGGGTTACCGCGCCGACTACGCGCGCTCGCTTCGCCAGTAGGGTGATTTGTTCGATCGGAAACCTTTGCACGATACGTGTGCCAATGCTGCGCAGGAAGTATTTTGACAACGAACCGCCTATGAGCGCTCCGGCAAACGTCGCGACCGCTGATTCGGCGCCCTGCTTGAGGATCGCGCTCTTGTCGAAAGAATTGCGCAGGTCAAAAAACATTTCGCTGG
>JAHFDU010000023.1 GCA_023248835.1 Myxococcales bacterium
CGTTGTCGAAATTGGCCACCGAGCGGGTGCGTAACCCCTCACGCCGGCCGAGCGGGACCTCGATCGGAATGTTGCGAATGTGGGTAGTGATTTCTGCAACCACGCAGGTTTGCATAAAGCGATAGGAAAAATTGCGCGACAGCAGCAGCACTGGGCGTCTTCCAATCGGGCCAAAGTTCGCCCACCAAATTTCGTACTGCCTCAATGGTGCGCCCGTTTGCTCTTGCGGCGCGGTCGACTTTTGCGCCGCCTTGGCGCGCGCTGCTTCTCTTCCTCGAACGGCAGCCAGCTTTCCGGGTCAAAATGAAACTCTGAATCGGTTTGAGGCTGCCGCCGGTAGGCTGCGGCTATTTGGGCTTCGACCAGCGCGTCCAGCGCCTTGTTGATGGCCTCCCGAATAAACGCCGATCGCTTATGCAAGCGAGCAGGAGCCACCGCTTCGAGTCGCTTCGCGGTTGCCGAGTCCATCGCGATCAACATCGGCTTCATATAGTTAATGATATATAATAATCATATAATGTCAAGGCTCGCGTTCACGCCCCAGCCCGTGCACCCTGAGCGGAGCGCAGCGAAGTCGAAGGGCGAAATAAACGAAGTCTGCCCTTCGACAAGCTCAGGGCGAGCGGGGCGTAGGTGGAGTGAACTCAGGGCTCGCTGAGAAAACGGGCGCCGATCTCGTCGGCAAACAGCACGCCGCGTGACGACAAGGCGATCCGCTCGTTGGTCACGTAGATCAAGTTTTGCTCGACGAGACGATCGACGACGGGGCCGTGCCTGATTACCAGGTCGGCACCGAACCGTCCTTGGAAAACGCGGCGATCGATGCCGTCAAGCTCACGCAGGCCGAGCCAAATTGCTTCGCGCTCGACCTGGGCTCGATCGAGAGTTTCGTAGCTGCCAAATTTGGTCGAGGGCCACGTTTCGTCGAACGTCATCGCGAAATAATCATCGACCGAACGCGGATTGGAAAAACGTTCGCTGCCGCCGTTGTCGATCATCCGATGTGAATGCGCGCCCGATCCTAAGCCGAGATATTCGCCCTGCCGCCAGTAGTTGGAATTGTGCACCGAGCGCTTGCCCGGCCGCGCGTAGCTCGAAATCTCGTACTGTTCAAAACCAGCCTCGCCGAGTCGTCGCTGTATCTGCTCATAGAGCGCCGCCTGTTTGTCATCCTCGAGCGGCACCATTTTCTTGTCGCGAACCAGCGCAGCAAACGCAGTGCGGGATTCAATGGTAAGGCTGTACAGTGAAATGTGGTCGGGCTTAAGCGCAAGAACCTGATCGAGCTCACGATCGAGCGCGCGCGTCGACTGCTCAGGCAACGCAAACATCAGATCGATCGAAATGTTTTGAAAGCCCACCGCGCGTGCGTTCTTCATTGCTTGACGAATGGTTTCACCTTGGTGAAGGCGACCGAGGAGCTGCAAACTTTTGGTGGAAAAGGACTGCGCGCCGAGTGAGAGACGATTGATTCCCGCTTTGAGCAGCGCCGCCAATGTTTCTCCGGGCAAAAGATCGGGATTGGCTTCAAGAGTGATCTCACTGTCGGTTGCAAGTTGAAATGTTCTTCGAATTTCTGCGACTACGCGCTCGACGCAATCGGGACGCCAGAGGCTGGGTGTACCGCCGCCAAAGTACAACGTTTGCGCGCGGCGTCCGGAGAAAAGCGGCGCCCGTGCCGCGCACTCTTGCACCACCGTGTCGGCGTAGCGGTCCTGCGGAATGGTCTGGCGCGCGTGCACCGCGAAATCGCAATAGGGGCAGCGCTTGCGACAATATGGAAAGTGGATATAAACGCCCAACATGTTTGTCTATTTGGACAATGCTGCGACCACGCCGGTTGTACCTGAAGTTGCGGCGCTCGCCCAGCATGCGATGCTCGAAACTTTTGGCAACCCGTCGTCGTCACACCGGCTGGGCATTGCGGCGGCGCGTCTGGTGACCGAGGCGCGGCAGCGCCTGGCGCGCGCGATCGCAGCCGAAGAAGCCGAAATGATTTTTACCTCCGGCGGCACCGAAGCCAACGTGCTCGCGGTCATCGGGGCGGCAGAAACTGCTCGCGGCAAACACGTCGTTGTCTCTTCCTACGAACATCCCTCAATCGCTGATAGCGCTGCTGCACTCGAGAGCCGGGGATATGAAGTGACGCGCAGTCGCTGCCGTCCTGCGCGACGATACTGCGGTTTGCGCGCTTTTGTGGGTGCACAACGAGCTCGGCATGGTGCAGCCAGCGTCGGAGATTGTGCGACTGGTCAAGGCGCGCGCGCCGCGCTGCCATTTCCATCTCGACGGTGTGCAGGCGCTGGGAAAATTGCCGATCGATGTTTCGTCGCTGGCGGTCGATTCGCTGGCTTTTTCGGCGCACAAAATTCACGGGCCCAAAGGCGCTGGCGCGCTCTATTTGCGCAAGGGCGCCCGAGTGCAGCCGCGCAGTTTTGGCGGTGGCCAGGAGCAGGGCCGTCGACAGGGCACCGAAGGGGTGCCGGGGATTGCGGCATTCGGTCTCGCGGTGGAACTGGCGGAGCGGGCGCGCCCGCAAGCGATGACTCAGATAAGTGAACTCGCATCGATGCTGTGGAATGGATTGCGCGAGCAGCTGCCCGATGCGGTTCGTCACGGTGATGTTGCGCGCGCGGCGCCGCACATCTTGTCGATCGGATTTCCTCATACTGCGGCCGAGCCGTTCTTGCACGCGCTCGAAGCGCGCGAGGTGTTCGTCTCAGCCGGGTCGGCCTGTCATTCAAAATCCCGTCGACCGTCCGCCACTTTGCAAGCGATCGGAGTGCCCGATCACATGGCGACGCTGCGTTTTTCTTTTTCTCGTCTCACCACACGCGCCGAAGTGGAGCAGGCGATTCCGCAAATTGTGGCCGCCCATCGAGAAGTCCGGTGAGCGCGCGCGAAGTAGTAATGATTCGTTTTGGCGAGATCTTTTTGAAGGGCGACAATCGCCATTTGTTCGAACGACGGTTGGTCGACAATTGTGAGCGCGCGATTGCGCATGTCGAAGGCGCCAAAATCGAGCGCCAGCGTGGGAGGCTGTTTGTTTGGCCGGGCGCAGCCGGCACTGCGCCGCTTGAGCGATCGCTCAAGCGAGTCTTCGGCATCGCTTCGCTTTCGCCGGCGCGTGTGGTCGAGCGCAAGCTTACAGCGATTGAGCAAACCGCGATTGAGGTTGCCAGGCTACAGACCGAGCAGGGAAAGCGCAGTTTCAAAGTGGAATCGCGGCGCGCCGACAAGCAGTTTGTACCGGCCTCGCCGGAAATCTCCCGACAAGTTGGCGCTGCGATCGTCGGTGCACTCGGCCTGCCGGTGGATGTGCACACGCCCGATTTTACCGTCGGTGTTGAAATCGGGCTTGAGCACGCGATGGTATTTTCGGCGATCGTCGCCGGGCCTGGCGGACTGCCGGTGGGCTCTACCGGAAAGGTCGAGCTGCTGCTTTCGGGCGGCATCGACTCTCCCGTCGCTGGCTGGCTGATGCTCAAGCGCGGCTGCGAACTCTCCGCCACCTACTTTCATTCGTTTCCCTACACCGGCGACAAGACCAAGGAGAAGGTGATTACGCTCGCGAGCAAGCTTGCTGGCTGGCAGTTGCAACCGCTCACACTTACCATCGTGCCGCTCACCGAGGCGCAAAAAGCATTGCGCGGGCTCGATGAGGAGGGGCGTTTAGCGGTTGTCCTCTATCGCCGCATGATGGTGCGCATTGCCGAGGTGATCGCGCGCGAACGCGGCGCTCGAGCGCTGGTGACTGGTGAAGCGCTGGCCCAGGTGGCTTCGCAGACGCTTGAGAATATGTCGGTGATCGATGAAGTCGCCGAGCTGCCGATTTTGCGGCCCTGTTTGGCGCACGACAAAGTTGAAACCATTGCGATGGCGCGCCGCATCGATACCTACGAAACGTCAATTTTACCGTACGATGATTGCTGCTCGCTGTTCGTGCCAGATCATCCCGAAACCCGCGCCCATCTCGAGCGCGTGCAAAGACTCGAATCGAGACTCGACATCGCTGCGCTGGTCTCCGATTGCGTCTCCCGTCGAGAAATGATTACTGTGCCTGCAAAATGATCGGAAACTCGGTCTGATATTCAGAGTCGGCGGCGGGGAAGTGCCATTGTCTAATCGCCTGTTTGATGCAGCTACCCAGCTCTGAATTGGTCATGTCGCTGTCGGGAATACTGACTTCCGACACCGTGCCGGAAATTCCAATTCTCAAATGAGTGGTCAATTTTCCATGCTTGATTGACGAGTCGTGCTTGAGCACGCGCTGATAACAGAGATTGAGCGAGCGCTTGTTGCGGTTGACCACTTCCAAGATCGCATTCTGCGACATCTGCACTGAGGTATTGCGCGGCGCGATGGTGGGCACCGAATGTTCACTCTTGTCGTCGAGATGTGGCTTGGGCGCAGTGGACTGCAGCGCTGGCGCACGAGATGCCGGGAGAGTCGGCTTGGCCGGCGTTTTGATCATTTTGCTGTTCTTGCCGGCTTTGGGATCGAGCGGCGTGTCGGCGATCGTTCGAGACGGTTGGTTGATCGCAATCGGCTGATTGTCCGCTGCGCGCGCTTGCGGTGGCAATTCGCGCACCGGCGCGGGCGTGCGGCCGACGACGCGGACCAACCAAATCAGCAGGATCAGCACCAGCGCGACCAAGAGGCCCGCCAGCCACTTGAGTCGCCCCTGTGAAGCGTCGTCACGCTTGCCGGTGATGACCACCACCGGTTCGGCGCTCAGCTTGGCAACTGCATTGGAAATGCCGGCGAACGAGTCCAGCGCTTCACGTTTCGGCGCGCCGAGCGGATTGGCCTGATTGAGATCCTGCAGCGCCACTGGCTCACTCAGTTCCGCCGAAGGCAGCGGCGCCGGCCCGGTGTGGTGTGGGACCGGAATCGAAACGTCGCTCCTGGTGTCGCCGCGGGGAGCATAGTCGGTATGCTCAGCCGCTGCATCGGCGGCTGGTTGTGGGTGGCGTTTCTCTGGCTTGGTTTCGTCCTGCCGTGGCGATTTCGCCTTAGCGGCACCGTTGTTCGCCTTCTGCGGGCGGACCGGGCCGCTCGGTTCGCGTGGTGCGCGCTTGAGCAACTGGAGTTCGGGCACCTCTTCGGCCAAGAGCCAGCTAGAAAAACCGGCGCGCCACGCATACGCCTCACGACCTGACTCTTGCGTCACCCGATCGCGCGCTGCTGGAAGCGACAGCGGCCCCTCTTGTTCGCCATCAAAGGCGAGAAACCAGCCGTCATGACCGCCAGCCTTGGGTGGCGCTTTGGCGCGCACGCTTTCGTGAGCAAACATCGCAGCCGGCGCTTTCGAAATCATGGTTCGCTCGACGCCGGCTTCAGGGTCGCCGAAGCTGTCCGCGATCGCTTGATCGATGCCCGACCGGGTGGTCGCAATCGGTGGTGTCGACGGTTGCGCCGGTACCGCGACCATCGGTTCTTCGCGCACCACCATCACGTGCTGACAGGTCTTGCAGCGAATCTTCAAGACGCGACCGCGCACTCGCTCATCGGCGATCGAGTACTTGGTGTGGCACATCTCGCAGCCGAACTTCATCCCGCCGCCCGATCGGATGTCGGCGCCAAGGCCTGCAACAAGTCTCGATCAAGCAGATGCCGCGCTTTGACATTTTTCATGGCGGCGAGCATCTGGGTTTTGAGCCCGCGATGCTTTTCTTCAAGTGAAGAGAGCAGTCGTTTGATCACTTGGCGTTCTTGATCGGGCAGGCCGCAAGTCGGACAGGAACAACGCACGCAAGGGTAGCGACGCTCGGTCGCGTAGGCGATCAAATCGCGCTCTTCGATGTAGGCTAGCGGGCGGATGACGACGTGACGGCCATCGTCTGACGTGAGGCGCGGTGGCATGGAACGCAATGCACCGGAGAAAAATAGGTTGAGTAGCAAGGTTTCGGCCAAGTCGTCGAGGTGATGCCCGAGTGCGATCTTGGTTGCGCCCAGTTCATCGGCGAGATTGTAGAGTAGGCCGCGACGCAGCCGCGAACAGAGCGAACAGGGTGTGGTGCCGGTCTCGGCTGGGCGGAGCACGCGCTCGACGATCGACGCGATCTCGTGTGCTGCCACCATGCGGTGCGCAACGTTGCGCGACTCAAGATGGTGGGCGATGGTCGCGGTTTCATAGCCGGGCCAACCCTGATCGACATTGACCGCAATAAGCGCGAACGCGACTGGCGATTTGCGGCGCAAGAGTAGCAGTGCGTCGAGCAGCGCATAAGAATCTTTGCCGCCAGAGACGCACACCATGATCCGGTCGCCTTCGGCGATCAGGTTGTAGTCGCCGATCGCAGCGCCGACTTTGCGCACAATCTTGCGCTCGAGTTTAGAGCCAAGGCGAAAGGCGCCAAGTTCGGTCGAACGCAGCGGTTTGCTGTCGACAAATGGCGCTTGCCCCAACACCGGCAAGCGTTTTGGCAAAACTTCCAATGTGCGCGCGAGCAAACTGGACGGCATTAAACGCGAAGTATAGCCCAAAAACCCGCCCGAAGGCGCGTTAATTCGGGGTTTACCAAGCCGTAAGAGTTCGCGCCTCATGTCCGTGCACCCTGAGCGCAGCGAAGCGTCCTTCGACAGGATTATGCTGAGCTTGCCGAAGCACAAGCTCAGGGTGAGCGGAACAATGGGTGCCTTACCCGGGCCCGCAGGCGCTGCGAACGTATTTGCGAAAGGCTCCGTCGAATGGCAGTTTTAGATCGACGGTGAGGCGAGTCGTGGCGTCGCCGGCGGTGGATTCCGGCACCGTGCGTACGCATACTCCGTGGGTTTGCCACTCCGGCAGCTGGTCAAAATCGACGCCTTTTTGTCGGAGCAACTCGACTTTTTCTTCGACACCGAGGCCATCGACGATGTGCGGCACCGCGTCCGATTGTGCGCCGGACTGCTCGAGAACATGGCGCAGGTAGCGCTCGACCGCGGTGTCGCTACAGAGTTGCTGTCGACGACAAAAATAGTCCACCGCCAATCCACCATCCTCGGGACAGAACAGCATGCAATCGAAGGTGAGAATGCGACCGGTGAATAGTGCCAAGCGCGCGGCCGCGACGCTCGACAAAAACTCAATAAATTTGTGAGCGCCGCCGCGCTGCGTCGGTAGCAGCATCGACAACGTGGTGCGATCGGCAAAGCCAAACGGGCTCTGCCACCACCACGCCAAGTACGAGAGTGTTTTGACCATCGACTTGGCGAAGCTTGGATCAAAAGGCCGCTCCGCCGTCGGAGCGTCGAGCAGGGCGTCAAAACTACGCCCTGAAAGTTGAACGATGATCGATCGCGCTGGCAGGCGCTCCTCTGGCTTGACCCGGCAACGTAAGAGCTCCTCCTCGATGGAGTGGGGACGCGCCTGTTCTTTCATCGCAGCAGAATCCAAACCAAGCCTCCTAGAGCAGCTGTAAATAAGAGCGCGGCGAAGATGATCGCTGCGGTTTGACCCTTCGACTCCGCGATGCTTCGCTCAGGGCGAGCGGATCTTGTAGCGTGCGTTTTGTCAGTCGGATCGAGCGCTGGAATCACCGACGGTGCGACGCTGTAGAGAGGCACTTCGGCAACCATTTCGAGCCCTTCAGGTTCTTCGGCGTCGACAGCAAGTGGCGTTGAATCGAGCAATGGAAGTGGTGCCTCGAGCGAAAAGTCTTCGCCGCGGGAGGCGAAATCTTGCGCTTCGTGGAGAGGCGCAGATTCAGTGCCAAAGATGGCGCGCAAGTACGCTGCGATCTCCGCCTTGCCGTGCGGCGCTTGGGTGGCAAGCCAACCCAGTAGATCGTTGCGCAGCGAGCGCGCGGTCTGATAGCGCGCCTCACGATCGCGTTCGAGGGTACGCAGGATGATCGCTTCAAGGTCGGCGGGAAAAGCCGGGTTGATCTTGCAAGGGCGCACAATTTTCTCTTCGAGCACCCGCTGCATCACCTGTTCGGGTCGGCCTCGGAACAGTCGCTTACCCACGGTCAGCTCGTAGAGCAGAATGCCGAACGCGAATAGGTCTGCGCGCGAATCGATCGGCTCGCCGCGAATCTGCTCGGGCGCCATGTAGTTGAACTTGCCCGCAACAGAGTGATCTTCGGTGCGCAACTGAATCTCGGCGCGCGCGATGCCAAAATCGACGATTTTGGCGGTTCCGCCCCACGAGACCACGATGTTGCCGGGGGACAGATCGCAGTGCACGACCTTGAGCGGGCGCCCTTCGCTGTCGCGCTTCTCGTGCGCGTACATCAGCCCGCGCGCCACTTGCCCGAGCAGCGCCACCGCCAGCGGTCGCGAAAAAAAATTGCCAGCGTTGGTGCCGCGTCGGCAGATCGCCAGCAAATCGCGGCCGGCGATGTACTCCATGGCGATGAAATAGGTGCCACTTTGGTGGCCGACGTCGACCACTTTGACGATGTTGGGATGCTCAAGCGCCTGGGCAATGCGGCCCTCGTCGATGAACATCTTGACCACACGGGTCATCTCGGCATACCGCGGCTGAATTCGTTTTAGCACCAACGTTCGATCGGACTTGGTGTCGCCAAGCTGCGGACTGCGAGCCAAGAACAGATCGGCCATGCCGCCGGCGGTCAGATACTGCACCAGCTCATAGTCGCCATATCGCTCTTGTGTGCTCGACATCATGAAAAATTTCCTAGCGCGGGCGCCAAGTGGTGGTGAAAACGCTGGTCCAGCGTCAAGCCAATCCTCACGCCGCGACTATAGCATCGAATTCCCACAACGGGTACGTTTGCGACGTGACTGCGCCGATTTACGATCGAGTTGCGCGCGCTTATGCCGAAAAGTTCGGCGACGAGCTCTCCTACAAGCCGTTTGATTGCGCGCTCCTCGACCAGTTCGCCAATCGCGTAGCCGAACGCGGATCGGTTTGCGATCTCGGTTGTGGGCCAGGACAGGTGGTGGCCTCTTTGCGAAGCGAACTGGCGCAAGCGCTTGATCAAGCACAACGCGGCGAGACGGTGATCATCGATCGCCGGGGGGAGCCCTTTGAGCTGATCCGAAAAGGGCCACAACGTAGTTGGCCGGCGAGTGCTGCCAAAGTGCGCATTCTCGATCCGGCTACTTCTCGACGGGGAGTGGGGCTGGACCTGGTCGGGCGATGGCAGACCCCTTGCTTTCTCGGCGCGTAAGCATGGCCGGAGACGCCGTACGCCCTGGTGCGCTGGGTTGGAGCGCGTACTATGCTGGTCCTATGTTAGGGTTCGCAGTAGGAGGACGACGATGAGATTTTTGGTTTTTTGTGCGTGCTTGGCGGTCGTTTCTTCGACGGCATTGGCCAAGCCGAAGAAAAAACCGCCCGCACCGGCCCCGACGCCGTCCGCGACTGCGGACGACAGCAAGAAAGCACCGCCGCCCCCAGCCGCGACGCCTGCACCGACGGCTCCCACAGCTTCGCCGAATCCGCCGCCGCAAAAGCCGAAGGAAAAACCGAAGAGCAACGCCAGGCGCCTCGGCGAGGACATCAAGAACGCGCCCAAGGACTTCGTCAACGGTTTCTGATCCCCACCGATGATCTCCGGCAAAAAAGTGCGGTTGCAGGCGATTGGTTTCGAGTGCAAGCTCGAACTCGAGTCGTGTGAGTTTGCCTCCACCCTCGACGGGGCGCAGGTGCTGGTGGCGATCGAGGCGATCGGCGTCTGTCACCGCGATCTGATCGATCGATCGGGGCGAATTCCATTCATGACGATACCGATTACGCTTGGGCACGAGGCGTGCGGTCGCGTCATCGCCGTCGGCCCCGCGGTCAAAGATTGGAAAATCGGCGACCGAGTTGCCACTCTACATCGCGACGCCTGCGGCCAGTGTGCGGCCTGTCAAGCGGGCGAGACCACGCTTTGCGGACTGGCGACGTGGGCGCTCGGCCTCCTCGCCGACGGCACTTACGCAACGCATCTAGTCGCACCCGAATCCTGTTTGTATGCGATGAGCGACGAGGTGCCGGCGCCGGAAGCGGCAGTGATGCACTGCACGGTTGGCACGGCGCTGCGCGGGATGCGGGCGGCGAATTTGCAAGCCGGCGAACGCGTGCTCATTACCGGCGCTTCAGGCGGGGTGGGTTCCGCCGCGGTCCAGGTCGCGACACGACTCGGCGCAGAGGTGATCGCGCAGGTGCGCAGCGACGTTCACGTCGAGCGACTACGCGCACTCGGAGCGAAAGCTGTTGTCGTGGATGACGGGCGCTCGTTCCACAAACGCAGCGAAGGTCAAAGCATCGACGTCGTGCTCGAATGTGTCGGTGAGTCTTGTTTCAACTCCTCGTTGCGCAGCCTGCGATTGGGTGGCCGGCTGGTGCTGATCGGCAACATCGTACCAACTCGAGTCGAACTCAACCTCGGCCTGGTGATCGTCAAAGCGATCCACATCATCGGCTCAAGCGGCGCCAATCGCAGCAACATGGCCGAAGCTTTGGCCCTCGATCGCGTCTCACCTCTGCGGCCGCCGATCGAGCGCCTGCTCGATTTGGCGAGTGCTGAAGAGGCGCAGCAGCTGGTGAAAAAGGGTGGTTTGCTCGGTCGAGTAGTGCTACAGCCGGGGACAACAGACCCCATCTAATGAGGACTGTAGACCTTAGTTATATATTTACCTTTATAATATAAAGACTTGAGCTGGCCTCCGATTTGCTTGAAAATGCCTTGGTGAAAACTCAATACGCTTTTGTGGCTTTCGGATTGCTGGCGTGCGGCCCGAGCTATCGATCGATGCCGACAGCGCGGGGCACCGATGCCGGTGTCGCCGACGCTGCAGCAGCGCTTACGATTTCGCCCGGTACAAGCAAGCTCTTCATGGCCAGCGCTGCGGCGACCCAGAAGTTTGTTGCCACCGACGGCAGTGGGAAAGACGTCACCGATCAAGTCTCGTGGTCGATCTCCGACGCCGCGCTTGGATCGATTTCGTCAGGTGGCCTCTATACCACCGCCTATCCGATGGCATACGGCGGCAGTCTAAAAGTGACCGCGACGCTAAACGGCGACTCGGCGACCGCAACCGTCTCGATTGTCGTGGTGCGCCCGGACGTGCTCGATCCCTCTGCCGCCAGCGATTCGCCGCAGTCCTTTTCCGGCCCGGCGACCACCGGCGCCATGCTCGGCATCGTTTATCCGTTTGATGGCACCATGCTGGCGCGCAACATCGACCAGATGACGCTGCAGTGGCAAGCTGACACGGCACTCAAAGTGTTTCGCATTCACGCGGTCACCTCGACCGTCGAAGCGAGTTTTTATGTTGGGGCGGCGCTGTGTCCGAGCGGGCAGTGCAGCTACACGTTTAGAAGCGGTGACTGGCAAAATTTGACGACCTCCTCCGCCGGCGCCGTCGTTGCGCTCACCGTCGAAGCAACTGCCAAGGCGGGTGACAAGGTCGCCAGTGCCGGTGCGACGCTTTATTCCTCTCCCGAAGATGTCAAAGGCGGGCTCTACTATTTTTCGACTACGCTCAAAGGTATCAGACGACTTCCTTTTGGTGCCAAGACCGCGACCATTTTTTCAACCGGCGACACCATCGGTTGCGTCGGCTGTCACGCGGTCTCGCGCGACGGGAAAAAAGTGGCGGTAGAATTTGGCGGCGGCGACGCTTACGTGGGAATTCTCGATGGCTCGAACGGCAGCAAGTACCTCATGCCGATTGACAAGACCCAGACCAATACCTGGAATTTTTCCTCTTACTCGCCCGATGGTTCGAAATTGATCGCAGTGTCAAAGGGAACGCTGTCGGTACGTGACGGCACGACGGGTGCGCTGATTCAAAAGGTCGATCCGGCGTGGTGGGGCGGCTTCAAAGCCACCACTCCCGAATGGTCGCCCGACGGCAAGAGCATCGCGTTCGTTTCGGTCTCGAGCGGACAGTTTGTTTTTGATCAAGAAATCATCGACGCTGGCGACATCATGGTGATGCCTTACAACAATGGTAGCTTCGGCGCGGCGACCAAACTGGTGGTTGGGGCGGTGGGGAAGGACTCCAATTTTTATCCGAGCTGGTCACCCGATTCCAAATGGATCGTTTTTGCGTCGGCCAGTCCGCCCTGCAATTCACCCGAGATCACCGGCGTGTCAGGCTGCGTCTCGTACGATCAAAAAGCGGCGCGTTTGCGACTGGTGAGCGCCGACGGAGGTTCTGCCATCGAACTTAGTCAGGCCACGCACGCGCTCTACAAGACGGTGACCTGGCCGAAGTTTGCCCCTTTCATTCAACGGCTGGGCTCGTCGGAGCAGTCGAGCGGAGACTTAATGTTCCTCACCTTCTCATCGAAATTCGCCTACGGTTGGGTGGTGGCTGACGAAGCGCGGCCGCAACTGTGGATGTCGGCGATCGACACCAGCAAGCTCAACAGTGGCTCCGGCATGGACCCTAGCTATCCCCCCTTCTGGTTGCCATTTCAAGATCCGAACGAGCACAATCATCAAGCGATTTGGACTACGGAAGTTGGTTGCGCTCTCGACACCGATTGTCCCTCCGGCTACAACTGCATCGCCGGCAGCTGCGTTCCAATTCCTGGCTGAGCTTGCTTTTTTTGCCGTTTGAGCGGATGTTCCGCGCAACTCGCGGTTGGAGGGAAAATGCGTGGTTTCGTCGCTCTTTTGGTGCTGTCGCTTTCGATGGGATGCGACCCTACACTGGTTCGCACCTACGCGATGGGGCAGGATGGCGGAGTTGCTGCGCCCGGCGTCTTGGCGGTGTCACCCAGCACCAGCAGTTTGACAGTGGCTGGAAGAGCAGCGACGCAGCAGTTCCGTGCCACCGACGCCACTGGCAAAGACGTGACTGCGGACACTGCTTGGTCTGTGGCGAACCCCTCGCTCGGATCGATCTCGCCCGCTGGGCTATTCACCACCGCTTACCCTCTCGGCTATGGCGGCAAGGTGAACGTGAACGCGAACTACGGCGGTGCCACCGCTACCGTGCCGCTGCTGGTCGTCGTCGAGCGTGATGACGTCATCGATCCTTCGACGACGTCGGCTGCAACTTCGGCCTTCGACGGACCGACGGCGATGGCGTCGATGCTCAAAGTCGTCTATCCATTCGACAACACGATGATGGCGCGCAACATCGACCAGATGACCCTGCAGTGGCAAGAGAGTTCGAGTTTCAAATACTTCCGCATTCGCGCCGCCAGCCCCGGCCTTCATGCCAATTTCTATTTGGGGTCGGCCGTCTGCATCGGCTCGCAATGCAGCTATGATTTCAAGAGCGGCAATTGGAAAGACATCGTATCGTCGGCTGCCAGTTCTTCGCTGCGGGTCACCATCGATGCGACGACGCAAGCCGGCGCTCAGGTTGCCTCTGCCAGCATCACGCTGTTTAGTTCGCCAGGCGACGTCAAAGGCGGACTCTACTATTTTTCGACCTCTGCGCTCGGCATCAAGCGATTGCCGTTTGGCGCCAAAACCGCAGTGCCGTTTGTGACCGGATCCTCGACGGGCACGTTCGGCTGTGTCGGCTGCCACGCGGTTTCGCACGACGGAAAAAAAGTCGCGGCTGAATTTCGATCCGGTGACGGCTACGGCGGAATTGTCGATGGTTCTACCGCAGCTTACATCTTGCCGCCGGATCCGACGCAGAAAAAAGCCTGGAACTTCGTTTCCTATTCGCCCGACGGGTCGAAGATGATCACGGTGTGGAGGGGCGTGCTGTCGCTTCGCGATGGATCCTCAGGCGCGCTCTTGCAGACCATCGATTCTTCATTTTGGGGCGGCGTCAAAGCGGCGATGCCGGAGTGGTCGGCCGATGGAGAGAAGATCGTTTTTGTAGCGTTGTCGCAGTCGAGCAGCTTCACCTATGATTTCGATTTCTCTGACGCTGGCGATATCATGGCGATGCCATATAACAACGGTACTTTCGGCGCAGCGACAAAATTGGTTGCGGTCAATGCCAAACGGGATTTCAATATTTTCCCGAGTTGGTCGCCCGATTCGAAGTGGATTTTGTTCTCGACGATGAACTGTTCCGGCGGCCTTTCTTGCCGGTCGTACGATCAGAACGCGACCAGGCTGCGGCTGGTGAGCGTCGACGGCGGCGATCCGATCGAGCTCGGCTACGCCACCCACGGAATGGGCAAAGCGACCAATTGGCCGAAGTTTGCCCCCTTCATTCAGCCGCTCGACGCCACTGAGCAGTCGATGGGAAATTTGATGTTTTTCACTTTCTCGTCGAAGTTTGCCTACGGCTGGGTGGTTCCCGACAATGCTCGGCCGCAATTGTGGATGTCGGCTATAGACACCAGCAAGCTCAACGGGTCGGGAATGGATCCGAGTTACCCACCGTTTTGGCTGCCGTTTCAGGATCCGAAGCAGAACAACCACGAGGCGATTTGGACCACCGACGTTGCCTGCACCACCGACAACAGCTGCCCGACCGACTATCAGTGCGTCGATGGCAAGTGCGTACCGATTCCTGGTTAGGAGTAAATTTTTTCCAGATGCGCGGCAATCTTGTTGGCGAGATCTTCTGCCGCCGGCAGGAGCGCTGGCGCCAGCATCGCATTGACCAGCGGCCCGCTCGGTCCGCCGGCGTCCATACGCAAAACAAATGTCAATTGTGAGAGAGTGTCGCCGCTTGCTTGTAGACGCTTTGGCCCCGAGCCGTGCATGCGGCGAAACAAGAAACGAAAAATCGCGTTGAGCAGACGGCGAAAGAAATTGATCTTTGGCGGTGTTAGTTGCGGGCTGACTGCGGTCGACTTGCTGATGGTGAGAGTGCCGCCGCCGTCGACCGCTTCATTGAGTCCGGTGAGGGTGAAAGCGACCCGCTCGGGCCCGTTCCATTCGGTGACGTGCGCGCGCAATTCGACTCGGCGACTCAAAATGCCGACGTCGCCTTTGAGTGTCCACACCGAATCGGTTTCATTTTCGATCACGTGTTTTTGGTAGCCAGTCAAAAACGGCGCCCAATTGTTCATGTCTTTGACGAACTCCCAGATTTTTTCGGGAGCAATATTCATCGACGTCGAGTATTCCACTTGTGGCATGCCACTCCTCCGTGGAAGATGATAGCCATGACTCGTGCCGAACTCATAGTCTTCCTGCGCCAACATCGCCTTGCCGTGCAGGCGTCGGTATCGCCGACCGGCGCGCCGCAGGCGGCGGTGGTGGGGTTCGCCGTCAGCGACGATCTCGAATTCATTTTCGACACTGATGTTAGCTCGCGAAAAATCCCTAACTTGCGAGCCAATGAAAAAATCGCGCTGGTGATTGGCTGGGACGAGGAGTGCACGGTGCAAGTCGACGGTGTCGCCGACGAACCGAAAGGCGAAGAGCTCAGCCGAATTCAAAAAATCTATTTCGATTGTTTTCCCGATGGTCCTTCTCGCTTGGCCTGGCCCGGCATCACCTACATTCGGGTGCGCCCCACCTGGATTCGCTATTCCGATTTTCGTGAAGGTACTCGGCAGATTGTAGAATGGCGAGCGGACGATCTCCGATCCAAAATCGCACATGGTTTACGTCAAGCCAAACAGGGTCAGCTGCTCGATGGGGAAGCGGTCTTCGGAGACCTGTTGCGTCCAGCGAACTTACTTTGAGTGTTTGCCTGGAGGTAGCGTGACTCCAACGCCGATGTCGCGCAGCATCTTGCGCAGCTCGAGGCTGTGCATCTCTTCTTGGCCGATCATGGTGCGCGCGAACTCCTCGATATAGATGCTGGAATCCTCGACTACATCAAGAAGTTGCTTGTAGAGGTCAAGCGCGCTCTCTTCGTGGGCGAGACTCTCGCGCAAAATCGCTTCGACGCCATGTTCGCCGCTCTCCTGAATCGCTGCGATTTTTTGCGACGGATGGCCGTCGAGACCGGTGAGGATTTCGCCGGCCTGTTGCGCGTGCAAGAGCGACTCGGAGGCTTGCGATTTCATGAACTGAACAATCGGAATCCGATTCGGCCCGCTGACCATGAGTGAGTAGTGGGTGTAACGCACCACGCCGGCCAGTTCGAATTCCATGATGCGGTTGAGCAGGCGGTGGGTCGAGGTGACGTCGAGCTTTTTCATAGGCTCACTCTACTGCGCGGCGTGCATTCCGGCAATGTAGCCAAAGGTCATCGCTGCGCCGATGGTACTACCGGCGCCGGGGTAACCGGGACCAGTGACGCCGGCCATCACATTGCCAGCGGCGTAGAGCCCCGGGATCGGCGCGCCGCTGACATGCAAGACGCGCGCGTGCTCGTCGGTGCGCGGCCCACCTTTGGTACCAATTGCGCCGGGATGAATTTGCAGCCCGTAAAAGGGCGCTTTGGCAATGGTGCCAAGATTGGCATTGGGTTTGTGTTCCGGATCGCCGTACAGATGATCGTACTGACTTTCGCCGCGGCGAAAATCTTCGTCGATGCCGCGCTCGGCGAACTGGTTGAAGCGCGCCACGGTGGCCGCAAGTCCTGCTGCGTCGACGCCGATTTGCGTGGCCAGCGCATCGAGTGAGTCGGCGCGTGGTATCCAGTCAGGAATTTTCATGCCCGGAAGTGATGTCAAGAGCGCGTACTTGGCGACATAGTTCGAATCGAGAATGAGAAACGCTGGCAAATTGGGCCGTTCGTAAGCGACTTCATCGAAATGGAAAAACGGCTTCATCATGTCGTTGTAGTTGTGCGCCTCATTGACGAAGCGCCGACCTTTGCGATTGACCAGGATCGAATGGGGCATCGAGCGCGTGGCGAAGTCGCCGCGATACAGTGGCCGTCCGTCATATTCTTCACCTGGAATCACCACCGACGGGCACCACCATGCTTCGCTCATATTGGCAAGATCGGCACCGACCGCCATCGCCATCTTGAGACCGTCGCCTTGGTTGGTGGGTGGACTGTTGGGATGGGTCACCTGGCCGCCGAGAAACTGCGCCGTCAATTTCTGATTCCACTCAAAACCGCCGGAAGCCAAAATGACGCCGCGTTTGGCGGAAACCGTGATCTCTATGTCGCCTTGCATTGCCTTGAGGCCGACGACGCGACCATCGTCGACGATCAGCTCTTGCGCCGCGACGCCAAGCTGAGGTTCGATCTTGCGATCGAGCAGCGCTTTCAAAAGACCACCGGCGAGCGCGCCGCCGTAACAAACCAATCCTTCTGAAAAACGTTTACCAAGTAGCGAAAACGGTAGCGAATTGGGTTTTGAAAACACCCCCCACTCGGTGGCCTCGGTGACCGACATCGCAGTCATGCCGAAGATCGGACTGCGGCGCAGCTTCTTTTTCCACTCACCGAGTTCGTGGGTGTTAAAAAGCCCCGGGTCGAGCGATCGGCCGCCCGGCTTGCCGCCGGGAAATTCTGGGTGGTAGTCGGGGTAACCCGACAGCGCGGCAAACTTTACTGGCGTCTCGTCTTCAATGAATTTGAGCATGGTGAGCGATGTATCGAGAAAGGTTTCGATCAATTTGTCGTCGGAACGTCCATCGGCGAGACGGCGAACGTAGGCGAGCGCTTCTTCGCGTGAATCGCTGACGCCGACATCTTTCATGTGCGGATTGTTCGGAATCCACAACACGCCGCCCGAAACTGCGGTGGTGCCACCGACGAGCGGTGATTTTTCTAACATCACCACTTTGATCCGAGATTGGTGAGCCGCCAGTGCCGCCGCCATGCCCGCTGCACCCGATCCTACGATCACGACATCGGTTGCGATTTCTGGTTTGGTTTTTTTGAACCACATTAAAGTTTTCCGGTGGCGTGGCGACCGGCCTGATAGCCACCGACGAGGCCGCGCAAATTCGAAAGTCCACTTTGGTAACCGGCGCCGATGTCGAGTGGCGCGGCGGCATTGCCGACAGCGTAGAGTCCCTTGATCGGCTGGCCGCGCACGCTGAAGACCTGGGCGTTCACATTGACCCGCAGCCCGGCGCAGTTGATGCCGGCCGAAACCGGCCGCAGCCGAATGCCGTAAAACGGCGGCTTGTCGAGTGGCCCGAGATTGGGATTTTTGGGCCGCCGACGATCGCCGGTCATCATCGCCGCCCATGGATAAGTGCCACGGCCGAAATCGTGATCGACTCCCGCTTCGGCGAATTGATTAAAGCGAGCGACAGTTTTTTCGACCGCGTCGCCATCCAGTGCAAGTTTGTCTGCGAGCTCACGCAAAGTTGGCGCGCGCGCTACCAGTGCTTCCGGAATTTCTTGCCCCGGCATGAAAGTGCTGAGCGGATATTTTTCGCGAAATTGCGAATCAAAAATCAGCGTCGGCGGAAAATTGGGCTGGGTCTGGCTGATTCCATCCCAAGCGCGCACCCGCGGCAGGTAGTCGCGGTAGAACGACTCGTCACAAAAACGCTGACCTTGCGGATTGACCCACAGCGCGTGCGGAAAACCGCCGTCCCAAGAGCCGCGCCACAGCGGCTTGCCTTCGTGTTCTTCGCCGGGAATGTTGTAACCAAAAAAATGGCCGAGGTTGGTGGGCGGCACCGCTGCGATCGCCGCGCCGACTTCGCCGCCGAGTAGAAAATTGTCGCCCGCCACCGACGGCTGGCACATCGAATTCCACTCCGGCAGCTGCTCGAAATATTTCGGCAAGTCGGGATGCCAGTCGTAGCCGCCGGTGCCAAGGACGACGCCGCGGCGCGCGCGCACCATCAGATCTTTCCCATTTTCGTGGCATCGCACGCCGACGACTTCGCCATCTTCGACGACAAGTTCGCGCGCGGCAGTCGAAAGCTTCGCCGGAATTTTTCGATCGATCAGCGCCGCCTTGAGGAAATAGGCCATCATGCCGGGCCCGAATCCACGCAGATCTTGACTCATCCGTTTTCCGAAGGTGACAAAATCCCAGTTCATCACATTGGTAAAACCGCCCCAGGCGAAAAGCTCGTCGTGGATGATGCCGTTCGGCACGTGCGGCGAAAGAAAAACTTTTTTCTGCCACTCTCCCAGATCGCTGCCCTTGAACAGTTCAACTTCGAGATAGCGTCCCGTCGCTGCGGTGCCGGGCGCTTTGGGATAATGATAGTCGGGAAAGTCTTTGATCAATTTCCAGCGCACGCCGGCGTGCTCGCCGAACCAGCGACAGGCCTCGACGCCGCGATCGAGCAGCGACTCTTGCAATTCAGCAACTTGGTAGCCAGCACCGAGAAATTTTAGATAAGCGAGCCCGGCCTCGCGCGAATCGCTGATGCCGGCGGCGGCTTGCAAGTGATTGTTAGGCACAAACACTTCGCCGCCGGAGTAGCCGCTGACGCCGCCAAGACGCGAGGCTTTTTCAACAATCAGGGCGCGCTTGCCTGCGTCCTGCACCTGAATCGCGGCGGCAACTCCGCCGAGGCCGGATCCAATCGAGACCACATCGACTTCGAGATCCCATTTGCCGAACTTGAACGCCATGTTGACCTTTATGAAAGCAGGTAACCACCGTCGACCAGCAGCGTTGCACCAGTAATATAGTCGGCCATCGGAGAGGCCAAAAACAGCACCGCGCGCGCGACGTCGTCGGGCTCGCCCATTCGCTTGAGCGCAATGCGCGACATAAATTCGCGACTGCGCTCCATCAATTTTTTTGGGTCCGCGAGCAGCGGTTCGATCGACTGCCGAGCGCCTGGAGTCTGCACGCCACCCGGAGCCACCGCGTTGACTCGAATGCGCGACGCCCGCAACTCCCACGCCAGCGAGCGCGTCATCATGAGGACTGCGCCTTTGGAAGTCTCATAGTGCGCCAGGTGGCTGTACTCGGGCTTCAGGCCGGCGATGGAGGCAAGATTGACAATGGTGCCGCCACCGGACTTTTGCATATGCGGCACCGCAGCGCGGCAGCAGCGCATGGTTCCCATCACGTTGACGTCGAGCGTCTTTTGCCAAAGCGCGTCGTCGGATTCGGCAAACGTTCGCATTGGGTAGATGCCAGCATTGTTGACCAGAATGTCGAGACGCCCTTTTGACGTACATACATTGTCAATACCGCTTTGCACTGCCGCTGAGCTGGTGATATCGACCAGCACCGACTCTGCCGATCCGCCGGCTTGGCGAATTGCCGCAACGGTGGCAGCGGCCTCGGTTTGATTGGTGTCGGCGACGGCAACGTGCGCGCCCGCTTCGCCAAGCCGTTCGGCGATCGCTCGCCCGATGCCTTGCGCTGCACCGGTCACAAAGGCGACACGCTCTTTTAGATTGAGTAAATCTGCGATGCTCGGTGTCGCCATTACTTCCCCTGCCATTCTGGCTTGCGCTTTTGCGCAAAGGCGCGCGGCCCCTCTTTGGCGTCTTCACTCGCCAAAATCGGCCAGCCAATTTCCAGTTCGCGCGCCAGCGCCTCTTTCTCGGGAAGTCCCTCGGTCTCGACAAAAGATCGCTTGATCGCTTGCACCGCCAGTGGCCCGTTGGCGGCGATCTGCTCGGCGATCTTGAGCGCCTCTGGCAGCGCGTTGCTGTCGGGCACGACGCGACCGACGAGACCAAAACGCAGCGCCTCCTCGGCAGAGACCTGTCGCCCTGTGAGCAGTAGTTCGAGGGCAATGGTTTGCGGAATCTGCCGACGCAAGCGCACCGTTGAACCGCCGAGCGGAAAAAGTCCCCAACGCACTTCGGCGACGCCAAACCGCGCGCTCTGTGCAGCGACGCGAATGTCGGTCGCTTGTAAAAGCTCGGTGCCGCCAGCGATCGCAGTGCCTTCCACTGCCGCGATGAGCGGCTTTTTCAATCGATAATGGCGGAGCAATGCCTTCCAGTGCAGATCGGGATCTTTTTTAAAACGCGGGCTCCACACTTCATCGGTCCAGCCACTTGCCATCAACTTCAAATCGGCGCCCGAAGAGAAATGGCCCTGCGAACCGGTTAAAATCGCGACACGAACTTCGGGATCGCTGTCGATCATCTCCCAGGCGTCCGCCATCCGCGCCATCATCTCCGGGCTGAATGCATTGCGGGCGTCGGGCCGATTCATGGTCACGGTCACCACGTAACCCTGTTTGTCGACGAGAAGGTGCGGCTCCATGCGCGAAACTAGAACACGTTTCACTGCGGATGTTCAAGCGTCTTGTTCGACGGGCGTACTTCGCCCTTCAGCGGGCTCAGGGCGAGCAGGGGTGCTCGGAAGTCAGCGTCGATTCGCGGAAAGCGATTCTTACCACCGTCGACAGTCAACAGTCGAGAGTCAAGAGTGGGGAAGAATCGCAAAATCGCGTTGACCATGGCGTAAAATCGATTTTGAAAGGCGGACCAATCCGACTGATTCA
>JAHFDU010000314.1:0-3858 GCA_023248835.1 Myxococcales bacterium
TTGGTGTCGGTAGAAAAAACAGAAAAAACAAAGGCGCTACTAGAAAAATGCGCAGAGGGGAAAGTTTGTGCTTGACGCCAACGCCACTTCATACTCGTGGGCGTGAAACGAAAATCCGTAGTCTCCACCGACGGTGACACAAGATACATGTGGCGACTCGGAACACGCGCCGCATCAGCGAAGCGCCACCGTGATACTTCCTCGCTTTCCGTCGCTGACTCGCCCACGCCTACGCCCACGCCCACGGCAAAACAGGCGAATCCTCAGTTGATTTTTGGTCATTTTTCTAAAGTCGCCAAGATCTCGTCCTCTTCGGGAAAGCGGCCGGCGTCGTGCTTGGAAAAAATCAATTTTCCGTCGGCGAATACGTCGTATTGCCCGCGCGCGCCCGGCAAAATGGTGACGCCGAGGCCGAGCTCTTTTTCGATGGTGGCCGCGAGACTCGCAGCGCGCGGCTTGTAGTTTCAAGCAACGCAATATTTGATTTCGATCTGCATCGACAAATAATGGGCGCTCGGCCGCTGAAGATCAATGGTCACCGGGCGCCGCCGACAGCTCACAGCCAACAGCCTACAGTTTCGGATTCATTCCTGCATTCCTGAACCCAGTCGGATTGGTCCACCTTTCAAAATCGATTTTACGCCAGAGGTCAACACGATTTTGCGATTTTTCTCCACTGTCAGCTGTCAGCTGTCGGCTGTCGGCTATCGGCGGTGGTAAGAATCGCTTACCGCGAATCGACGCTGACTTCCGGGCGCCCCAGGTGGCCGACTTATCCGATGATTTCGTTGAGCCCTTGGATGACCAGGGCAATCTCTTCCACCGACACGCGGGCGATTTTCGCACCGAGGCGTTTGACCGAGAGTGTCCGTATCTGGCTCACCTTGACCCACGACTTCTTCGGCAACCGAGACAACGAAAGCTCGAGGGTGAGCGGAAATTGCGCTCGTTGCGGTTGACTGGTCAAGGCGACGGCGATCACCGTTCCAGAGCGCTCGTTGAAAACGTCCTGGCTGATGACCAGTACCGGTCGATGTCCGGCCTGCTCGTTTCCCAATGTAGGATCGAGAGCCGCCCAGAAGATATCCCCTCTTAATATTCGGGCCACTCGTCGATCTCGTCGGAAAGCCCCTCATCTGCGAGCGCCTGTTCGAAATGTTTATCAAGCTTGGAACACTCTCGAGCTAGATCGGTTTGATGCAATCGCGAGAGCTTCTCTTCGATGGCGGTTTGAATGGCTTCACTTCGACTCTCGAATACCGACCCGACCAGGCGGTCGAGCCGCTTCAAAAGGCGCGGATCAAGAGAAATGGCTACCTTCGCCGACCTCATCCTTCAATCATACCAATGGTCATACCAGGATCAAGCGAAAAGAAATCTCGGTACACAGGATATTTTGTTTTATAACCTGGCACTCGAAAAGGAGCAGCCATGCGCATTCGTACCCTTGCACCCATGCTTGCCTTCATCGCTTGCCACGCCACGGTGACCGAAACAAAAAAGACCAGCGTCGCGGCTCCCCCGCCGCTTGAGGAGACTGGAATCGATGTCTCGATCATCGACGAGAAAACACCCGCTTGCGAAGATTTTTACCGTCACGCCTGTGGCCTTTGGCTCGACAAGACGCCGATTCCTGCCGACAAGCCGGCCTGGTCGCGCGGATTTTCGGTGATTGCCGATCGCAATGAACTTTTGCTCAAAGACATTTTAGAGAAAACCGCGGCCGGAAAATCGCTCTCAAGTGATCCCTACCAAGAC
Organism: Myxococcales bacterium; assembly: GCA_023248835.1. Taxonomy (GTDB): domain Bacteria; phylum Myxococcota_A; class Polyangia; order Palsa-1104; family Palsa-1104; genus JAHFDU01. The sequence goes on from JAHFDU010000314.1 coordinate 1,759, forward strand.
AAGATCGGCAGCTACTACGCCGCCTGCATGGACGAAGCCGGCGTCGAGGCCCACGGAGCGGCGGAGCTGGCCATGGAACTCAAGCGAGTTGACGCCATCAAGGCGCTCGACGGCCTCACCGTCGAGATCGCGCGCGAACACAAATCGCTCGACAACGCCTTTTTTTCTTTCGGCTCGCAGCAGGATTTCAAAGACGCCACCCAGGTCATCGGCGTTCTCGATCAGGCCGGCCTCGGACTGCCCGATCGCGATTACTATTTGAAAGACACCGCGAAATACAAAGAGCTGCGCACAGCTTACGAAGCCCACGTCAAGAACATGCTGGTGCTCGCCGGTGAAAAGCCCGAAGCCGCAGCAACGCACGCCAAGACTGTCATGACGCTTGAACGCGCCCTCGCCGAGGCTTCGATGTCGCTGGTCGATCGGCGCGATCCGAAAAAGGTCTATCACCGCATCGATCTTGCAGGCGCGCAAAAAACCGCGCCGGAAATTGCGTGGAAAAAATATCTCACCGAGCTTGGCTTTGCGAAAGTCACCGCGATCAACGTTGCGGTGCCGGATTTTTTCTCAGCGCTCGGAAAATTGCTCAAGAAAACACCGATTGCCGATCTGCGCACCTACTTGCGTTGGCACGTAGTTCATGGCGCGGCAGGGGCGCTGCCCAAGGCGTTTGTCGATGAGACTTTTGATTTTTATGGCAAGAAACTAAAAGGGCTTCTGGAACAACGGCCGCGCTGGAAGCGCTGCGTCGGCGCAGTCGATCACTCGCTCGGCGAAGCGGTCGGTCGCGTGTTTGTCAGCACCACCTTTGGCGCCGAAGGGAAAAACCAAACGCTGTCGATGATTCGCTCGATTGAAGCAGCGATGCGCTCGAACCTCACCACCCTCGGCTGGATGGATGAGCCCACCAAAAAGATGGCGAACGAAAAGCTCGAGTCGATCGCCAACAAGATCGGCTATCCCGATAAGTGGCGCAACTACGACACGCTCGAGGTGTCACGCACCTCCTATTTGCAAAATTTTTTGCGCGCCAATCGCTTTGAGACCGATCGCGAACTTGCCAAGATTGGCCAGCCGCTCGACCGCACCGAGTGGCAGATGTCGCCACCGACGGTGAATGCCTACTACGATCCGTCGATGAATGAGATGGTGTTTCCGGCCGGCATTTTGCAACCGCCATTTTACAATCGAACGGCGCGGGGCAGCGTCAACTTTGGCGGCGTCGGCATGGTGATGGGACATGAGCTGACACACGGTTTTGACGACGAGGGGCGGCAATTTGATGCCAAGGGCAACTTGCACGACTGGTGGAGCCCGGCGGTCAACAAAGAGTTTGACCAGCGCGCCGCTTGTGTAGTGCAGCAATTTGATGGCTACGTCGCGGTCGACGATCAACACATAAGCGGCAAGCTGACACTCGGTGAGAACATCGCTGACTTGGGCGGCATCAAGCTTTCGCACGCTGCTTTCGTCGCCGCTGCAGCGCCCAAGCCGCAGGGCCATTTTACCGACGAGCAGCTGTTTTATCTCGGCTATGCCCAAACCTGGTGCATGAGTCGGCGCGACGAATACGCCCGCCTTCTGGTTGCCACCGACCCGCACTCGCCGGCGAAATTTCGCGTCAATGGGCCGCTTTCCAATTTGCCGGAATTTGCGGCGGCATTTTCGTGCAAGCCGGGCGACAAGATGGTGCGCAAAGACGCCTGCACGGTGTGGTAGCGGTGGCGACAGTGCTCATCACGATTCCGTTTAGTCACTATTGCGAAAAAGCGCGCTGGGCGCTCGATTATCATCGCGTTGCCTATCAGGAAGAGGGCCACGTTCCACTCATGAGTCGGCTGGCAACCCGGCGCCACGGCAAGTGGTCGAGCGTGCCGATGCTGACGGAGGCTGAACAGATCATCTCCGGTTCGAGCGAAATCATCCGCTACGCCGATGCCAAAGCTGCGCCCGAAAAGCGCCTGTTTCCCGTCGACGCAGCGCTCGAGCAAGCGGTCTCTGCACTGGTAGCGCAGTTTGATGACGAGCTTGGCCCGCACGCCCGCCGGGTTGGCTATTTCCACTCGCTGCCGCATCGCGCACTCGCTCTCTCGGTGGTCG
>JAHFDU010000314.1:3967-4863 GCA_023248835.1 Myxococcales bacterium
CCCGATCGCACGGGCGTTCATGCGTAAGCAGCTGAAGATCGACGCTTTTACCGCAGCGGCTTCGCAAGACCACATCGACCAGCAGTTCGCCACCGTCGGTGAGCGACTAAAAGATGGCCGCCGCTATCTGGTCGGAAATCGCTTCACCGCGGCCGATTTGACTTTTGCATCGCTCGCAGCGCCGATTCTTTTGCCCGAGCACTTCGGCGACCGCGTGCTGCCACTCGACAAACAGCCGCCGCTGTTAGCCGAGCTCATTCAAAAATGGCGCAACACTCAAGCCGGGCAATTCGCGATGCGGATGTACGCCGACGAACGTAGTATCAAAGCCGGAAAAGATTAACAGGGAGATCAAGAGTTCAGAGAGGACAGATCTTGTTGGATAAAGAGGAAATCTCTCTCTGACCAAGCAACTCTCTCTCCTCATCTCGCTGTAAAATCTGATCATTGAATGGTTACCGCATGAAGCCAGAGAACATTAGATCGCAACCGTTCACGCACACAGATTTTTCACAGGGAGATCAGGAGATCAAAAGACAGATTTTCTTTGTTCAGAGCGAAAATTTTCTCACCAAGATCTTTCCTCCTGAACTCCTGATCTCCCTGTGAATTTTTTTCTGGGCAGTGAACGGTTACATTAGATCTACTTTCAAGTGGCAGTGAGACTAGTTCTCGCGATACTTGAGCGGATAGCGCTCGGGATGGGCGAGCGATTCTAATTCGAGATCAATGTCGAGATCGGGCCAACGTAAATACTGGCCGTGCATGGTGAGGTGATGGATCTGCGCGATTGTCGCCTCGCGAAACCACGGAAAGGTTTCGAAGGGCAACAAGTACTCGCGATCGTTGACGAGAAGCCAAATGCCTGAAGGTCCGTCAGTTTCGTGGGCGTGGGC
>JAHFDU010000315.1 GCA_023248835.1 Myxococcales bacterium
ACTGGGAGATCGGCAAAAAGACCATCTCGCCTCAGCATGATCTTATTCTGAGAGCGATCGTGTTGAGTAAGCTGATGGCCGAACTCGACTTGCGGCCGCCGAACAAGAAGACCGCCGAGATTCTCGGTTCGGTGCGAAAAAAGCCGCCGGTGAAAAAGCCAAAGCCAGTCGTTGTGGAGAACGTTGCACAAAAACTGGAAGAGTTGCGCCTTGCGTAAAGCATGAGTTCTCTCCGAGCGTAATTTCTCGACGAGGTTTCGGCAACTGCGGGAGAAGTACAGTGCGGGAGAAGTACAGTATGATAAGACTTTGACGGAGGCGGCCGATCATGGGCTACGTGCGAGCAGATATTGAGCTAAGCAATCCTCGTGAAAACGAGATCAAATCTCTCGGTGTCAGCGCGTTGGTGGATACTGGCGCGCTTATGCTTTGCATTCCGGAGCACATCAAGATCCAGCTCAAGTTGGAAGAACTTGAAAAGCGAGAGGTGACGACGGCTGACGGCAGCAGGCGTTTGGTTGCCTATGTCGGGCCGGTATTAGTGAGATTCAATAATCGAAGTTGTTTTGTGGGTGCTCTGGTGCTCGGTGATGAAGTGTTGCTCGGCGCTGTTCCGATGGAAGACATGGATCTGATTGTTTCGCCGGCGCATAAAATGGTCGTGGTGAATCCCGATAGCCCCAATTTTCCGCATGCCCTGGTGAAGTAGAGGCATTCCCTGATAGATTGAGCCGCTTGTCGCGGCAAATTGGGACATGGATTGCAGTGGTTCTCGGACTGGGGTCGAGCCATGCGCAGGCCAAGTTTGATCGGCCGCTGTTTGTGCTCAGCTCGGAGCCGAGCTGTCCGAGTGCGCAGCTTTTTTTTGCTTCGTTGCAAGGATTGGCGCCGAACCTGTTGCGCACTTCGCTGATGACTTCGCGGTCAATCACGGTGCAGCTTGTCGACGCTGGTGATCGCTACCGCGTCGTGCCCGTAAATCGCCGGGTGTCTGGGACAGTGCCCGTCGATAGGGCGCGATAGAGCTTTGTCTTGTTGCTTGAACTCAGTTCAAGTATACTATCGGGAATGAAGCGGCCGCACTGGGATCTCGCACTGGTGAAGAAACTGGCCGCTACTCGTCACGGACTGATCATGAAGAAGTCGCGGGCAAGTCAATGCTTCTCATCGGTACCAGAGGCGTATCGAGTTTGCCGCGCGATTATCGCCGAGTTGACGGTTGATTCGTTTTCGGAGTCGGTTGTGCAGCAGTTTGAAGAAGTGTTCGACGTCTATGGCGTCATCATCGACGGTGTCGGTTTCTTTCTAAAGTTTACGGTCGAAGTGGAAACGCGCGTCATTGTGATCTCGCTCTATCCACTCGAGAAAGCGGCGATGAAGACCAACAAAGGGAAGGTGCAGCCATGAGTTTCAGATCGATGCGATGCCGCGAATGCGGTCGAGGGAGGGTACGGTCGGTTGCCAAATCGGGACGCTTTCAGCGCTATCAAGGCGCACTCCTGAGAGTGCCAGCCAAGCTGAAGATTCCGACGTGCGATGCGTGTGGCGAGGAGTGGGTCGATGGGCCGACCGCCGAAAAGCTTGAGAGCGCGCTCAGTACGATCTACCGCAAACGCGCCGCACAAATTATCGCACGTGCAATGAAAGCGGTTCGTCACTACGCGCGGCAAAAATCGATGTCGCTTGCGAGCATCGAAGCGCTGCTTGGCATGTCGACGGGCTATTTATCTCGGCTCCGCGCGGAGAGGCGCGAACCGAGCGCGGCCCTGGTGAATGAGCTGGCATTGATCGGAAAAGATCCACGACGGCTAAGAGAGCTCGAGAAGGTGTGGGAACAGTAAGATCAGTCGAGGCCGAGCTCCTCCAAGTCCTCTTCGTCCATACCGAAGAAATGGCCGATTTCGTGGAGCAGGGTGACCAGAATCTCGTCTTTGGCCGATTCCATCGAAGTCGACTCGCGCTCGATGTTGCGCTGAAAAAGCAGAATCTGCGTCAACGACGGCGGCGGGCCGAGCGTCGATTCGGCGGGGAAAGGCTGCCCGGCGAAGAGGCCGAGGATGCGCGGGTCGAGGCCATCGAGCACCAGCGCTTCAGTGGGATAGTCTTCCACCACGATGGGAACGTTGCCGAGCAGCGACTGGGCGCGCGGCGGCAACTCGGAAAGCGCGCCGTCGACCAGCTCTTCGATCTGTTCAATGGTGAGTGAAAACGAAGACCGCGGCGCCTGCAGATCGAGCTCGCGTACTTTCTTGAAATGTTCGATTTGTGCCGCCTTTTCGCCTTCGATTTCAGCGACAAGACCGAGGCCGTGGTGGGCCTCCGCGGCGCTACCGAGCCGCAGCGCCGATTCGAATTGCTTTTGCGCGGCGACGTAGTCTTCGATGGCAAAATAGATGTGCGCGGCGCGCAGGTGAAAATCTGCATCTTCGAGGTCGACCGGAGGAAGCTCGGTCAGCGTTTCGGCGGCGCGCGTCGGCTCGTCGCTGGCGGCCTCGAGCTCGGCTTTGAATAGCAGCGCGTTGAGAAACTCGTCGTCCTCGTCGGCGGCGTCGAGTGCACGGGTGGCGAACTCGTGCGCCTTTTCGAACTCGGCATGGTCAGCGGCGATTTCCGCTGACAGCAACAGGGCATCGGGGTATTCGCTGTCGAGGTCGAGCGCCTGGGTGCACTGCTGCTGGGCGCTCTCAGTGTCACCCTCGCCGCGGGCGACCAGGGCAAGCAGAAAGTGCGCTTCGGGCACCGCCTCTTTGTCGAGCAGACCGGTTGCAAGTTTGACCGCGCGTTCGGTGTCGCCGCCTTCGAGTGCGGTCCAGGCGGTCTGCAAAACCTCTTCCACGTTCATTGGACTTCTCCTTGAGCGAAGTCTGCCCTTTTGTGGATCAAGAAAACACTGCTATTTTTCGTACCATGGCTTTGCGACAGGTGCTCTTGCTGGCGACCGCGCTGCTGTGTGGTTGCCCCAAGCATTTCGATGTCCGTAGCGAGAAATTACCACCGACAGAAAATCGCGCTGCAGAAGCGGAGTACCAAAATGCCATAGCGCGCGCTGCCGCCGGCGATCATAAGGAGGCGTTGCGCCTGCTAGAGGAGTTTGTCGCCAAGTATCCGACCGATCCGCTGATTCCGGCGACGCACGTGCGCGCTGGCGAGGCGGCGCTTGCGCTGCACGATGACGTCGCGGCCGAAAAATGGTTTTCCCTCGCGGCCGCCGAAGTGCGCGACCGCGTTGCCAGCGAGCGCGCGCAGTACTTGCTCGGTCGGCTTTTGCACAAAAAAGGCGAACATCAAAAATCGTTCGAATTCTTGCTCTCGTTTTCGTCGCGCCTGGCGCCGGGCGACGAAGCGACGGAGTTGCACGCTATTTTGGCCGATGATGCGTTGCACATCGGCAAGCATGAATCGGCGCTGACCGAGCTGGAATTGTTCTACGTCGGCGCCCGTCCGGTCGAGCGCGAATATATCGGCGCGCGCGCAAGTGAAGTGGTGGCGGCACTCTCCGCCGAAGAGGCGAGCGCCTGGTGGAGCCGAGTCGACAAAGAGAGTTTAGCCGCGGCCTATCTCAGTAGGCGGCTTGGCGGCGAACAGATTTTGCGCGAGGCGGCTCGCGCGCGGCAGCGCTTCAGTCTCGAGATCAGCGCAGCTCCCGTGGCGGCGAAGGCAAAACGCTTGGTCGGCCTGCTCATCCCCGTGTCAGGAAAGTCGCGCGCGCTGGGTGATCGTGCACTGAGAGGAGCGATGCTCGGGCTTGGCCTCGCCGAATCGCGGCCGCGGGCGATCGCGCTTGAGATGCGGGATACTCGCTCCGATGCCGCTACCGTAGCCGCGCTGGTCGAGGAGCTCGCGGGCGTTGGCGTCGCTGCCATCATCGGCCCACCCGGTCGCGCCGAGTCGCAGGCCGCCGCAGCCAAGGCAGAAGTGCTCGGCATTCCTTTCTTGGCGCTCGCCTCTGATGACATCGAGCGGCGTGGAATGTTCAAAATGGTCCGGCCGCGGGCGGCGGCGGTGACCGCTTTGGCCGAGCAAATGGCCAAAGCCCATGTGCGCACGGTTGCGATCTTGGCGCCCAGTTCAGCGACCGGAAAGCAGTTGGCGAGCACCTTTTCTGAACGGGCACGCGCGCTTGGCCTCCGCGTCTCGCTCGACCTGCGCTACGCAGAAAATGCCACTACCTTTGTCGACCCGGCAAAAAAAATTCTCGCCGATCTTCCCGATGCCCTGTTTGTGCCGGCGCCGGCGACGCAATTGCAGTTGATCGCGCCGCAACTCGCCTCTTCCGGCGTCACCGCGATGCCCGGTATCTCCGCGCCGCGCACGACGAAACTCTACGCGACGGCGGATGGGCTGAATGAAAAGCTTTTTTTGCAAACCGGAAAATATTTACAGGGCGCCATCCTGGCCCCAGTTTTCTTTCCCACGGTAGATGTTGCCAGAGTCTCCGACTTCGTCGCGCGCTACCACGCGACCTACAGTGAAGACCCCTCGAGTCTCGACGCGCTCGCGTACGATGCTGCGATGGTTCTCGGCCAAGCGGTCGGCGACGCCGTCGAGATGGACCGAGGCCAGATGCTTACTGTTCTTCCAACGCTACACGCGGTTGGCGCTACCGGCCCACTGGAATTTTCGCCTGGCGGAGATCGGGTCGGGGCTCCGACGCTACTGATCGTCGAGGGAACGGAGATGCGTCTGGTGAAATGACATCGTGCCTAATTCGAACATGGAGCGCTGGTTGCGGTTGTGGCGATCGTGGTGTTGGTGCTGAGGTTGTTCAAGACATCGGTCGCTCTTACCGAAAAGGAGTCTCCCGATCTTTCGGCCTGTATGTTGAAGTTG
>JAHFDU010000316.1 GCA_023248835.1 Myxococcales bacterium
CAGAAGCGAAAATTAAGATGCGTTTGCCCTGAGGGGTGAACTGGGGGGGTGAACTGGGGCGGATAGGGCGGATCGTCTAGGCTTGACAAGATACCTACGTTAATCTATAATTTTCTTTGAAAGAACAGAAATGTCAAGAGCCAGACAAATATCGGCGCCGATCTCGAAGGAGACCAGCGATTTGCTCGAAGAGCACGTTAAAGCTACCGGAATCAAGAAGGGTCACCTCATCGAATCCGCGCTTCGCTATCACTTGCGCGCCTTGCATGAGCTACCAGCCGACGTGCTCATCCCGGTCCGCCTGGTTTTGCGCCGTGGTTCGTTTTCGGAAGTGGTGAAGCGTCTACGTACCCCTGGGGCGCCCAGCGAATCGCTCAAACGGTTGATGCGCGACGATGGAGATTAGGTCGCTCCGGGAATCCGACGACCGCACGACGTTCCATTCTGGCGATGCAGACCTCGATCGATTTCTCGTCAAGTATGCCGGTCAGAACCAGTTTCGACACCACATCGGTACAACCTACGTCGCGGTGGACGGGGATCGCATTGTAGGATTCGCGACCATTGCCCCAGGTGCGCTTGAGGGTGAAGACTTGCCATCGACGTATGCTCGCAAGCTGCCGGCGTATCCGCTGCCGGTACTTCGGCTCGCCCGTCTCGCGGTAGCGGAGGCAGCGCAGAGTAGGGGCATTGGCAAGGCGCTGCTGCGCCACGTGTTTCTGCTGTCTCAAAAAATGGCTGAAGAGTACGGCTGCGTCGGCGTTGTGGTGGACGCGCTGCCCGATGCAGTTGAGTTCTACCAGCGTTTTGGTTTTTCGCCGCTTGAGGTGAGCGAAGGACAGCTCGAATCCCGCCCCGCGCCGTTGCCGATGTTTCTCCCTGGCGCTCTCATCGCTCTGGCGCTGGGACGGTGAGCACCTTGCGCTGCCTTTCCTTTTCGTGGTCACCACGCGATCATGATATGACAACCCCCTGCCATGAATGGGGTCTACGCATTGGTGCTCGCAGGGGGAGGAGGCACGCGGCTGTGGCCGGCGAGTCGCAAACTCCATCCCAAACAATTTTTGCCGCTGTTGCCGGGCGGGCGCACGCTGCTTGGCGCCACCGTCGAGCGCCTGTTGCCAATCGTGCCGCTCGAGCGAATTCTGATCGTCACAGCCGCGGATCAAGTCGATGCAGTGGCAGGCTGTTTGCCAAATTTGCCGCGCGCCAACATCGTCGCGGAGCCGGCAGCACGCAATACCGCAGCGGCGATTGGCTTAGGTGCGGTGGTTGCGAGAGGGCGCGATGCGAAGGCAGTCCTAGCGGTGATCCCGTCCGATCAATACGTGACCGACGGGCGAGCGTACCAAGAGGTGTTGCGCCAGGCGCTCGACGCTGCCCGCACCGACAAGGTGGTGACCGTCGGTCTTCGCCCCGATCGTCCCGAGATCGGCTTTGGCTATTTGGAGTTTGAAAATCTGAGAGGCGTGCAACCGGTAAAGCGTTTTGTCGAAAAACCCGATTTGGAAACCGCCAAACAGTATGTTTCGAGCGGCCGCTACCTGTGGAACTCGGGGATGTTCTTTTTCACTGCGGATCGCATCTTGGCAGAGCTGCGCACGCATCTGCCGCCACTTGGCAAAATCCTCGACGAGGTTGCGCGCGCGCCCGAAAAAACCGCGGCACTTTATCCCACCGCGCCGTCGATCTCGATTGATTATGGCGTGATGGAGAAATTGGCCGCCGGGGAGGTGTATGTGGTGTCGGCGGACATGGGCTGGAGCGATGTTGGTTCGTGGAGCGCGCTTTTCGACATCGCAGAACACGACGCGAAAGACAATGTCGGGGTCGGTGATGCCATCGCAATCGACAGTGCGCGCAACGTGGTCTACTCAAGCGGCAAACAGCTGATTGCTGCCGTCGGCGTTTCCGATTTGGTGATCGTCGCCACCGACGACGCTGTGCTGGTGATGCCGCTCGAGCGAGCCCAGGACGTCAAAGAGGTGGTGGCAGCACTGAAAGCGCAGAAGCGCGAAAATCTACTATAGGAGTTAGGCATGAATCCGCGCGTGTTTAGAGAGTATGACATTCGGGGCGTCGCCGACCGCGACCTCGATCAAGATTTTGCTGACAAGCTTGGGCGCGCCATCGGCACTCATCTGTCGCGGGCTGGCGCTCGCAAAATTACCCTCGGACGCGATTGTCGCGTCACTTCGCCGCGGCTGCATCAGGCGCTGCGCCATGGCATTTTGTCGACGGGAGTTTCGATTATCGACGTCGGCGTGGTCGCGACCCCGATGCTCTATTTTTCGGTGTTCCACTTGGACAGCGACGGTGGCGTGCAGATCACCGGCAGCCACAATCCGCCAGAAGACAACGGCTTCAAAATGTTGCGCGGCAAGTCGACCATCCATTCTCAAGAGATTCAGGAATTGCGCCTGCTCATCGAGAAGAACGATTTCGTCCGAGCTGAAAAGCCTGGCACGGTGACCGAGCATTCGATCGACGACGCCTACTGTAAGACGGTGCAAGAGCGCACCTTGGTGGGGCCGCGTCGTTTCAAAGTGGTCGTCGACGCCGGCAACGGAGTTGGCGGCATCGCGGTGCCGATTTTGCGCAAATTAGGTTTCGATGTGACTGGGATTTACTGCGAGCCGGACGGCCGCTTCCCCAACCATCATCCCGATCCAACCGTCGAGGCAAATGTCGCCGATCTGAAGGCCAAGGTGGCGGCGATCGGCGCTGAGGTGGGCATTGCGCTCGACGGCGATGCCGATAGAATCGGTGTGGTTGACGCGCGCGGGCGCATCGTCTGGGGCGACCAGCTGATGATCTTGTTTGCGCGGGCGATTCTCAAAGAACATCCGGGCGCGACTTTTGTCTCAGAAGTGAAATGCTCTCAGTCGCTCTACACCGAGATCGAGCGCGCTGGAGGTCGCGCCATCATGTGGAAGGTCGGCCATTCGCTGATCAAAGAAAAAATGAAACAGGAAAACGCGCTGCTCGCGGGAGAAATGAGCGGCCACATTTTTTTCGCCCACCGCTATTTCGGCTACGACGACGCGATCTATTCGGCAGCGCGCCTCATCGAACTGCTGTCGCAGAGTGACAAAACGCTGGCCGAACACGTCGATTCGTTGCCCAAGCTTTTCAACACGCCGGAAATTCGTTATCCGCTGTCGGATGCAGTGAAATTCGAAGTGGTTAAACGCGTGGTCGAGCGATTTCGCCGCGACTTCAAAGTGATCGACATCGACGGTGCGCGCATCGTCTGGCCGGACGGCTGGGCGCTGGTGCGCGCGTCCAACACGCAGCCGGCGCTGGTGCTGCGCTTCGAAGCGCAAACGCAAGCACGGGTGTCGGAGATTCAGAAATTTGTCGAAGCCGAATTGAAAACCATTGAAAAGGTGTGCCAGGTGTGCCATCGTGTGCCGGCTTGACTCTGACGGTTGGAGTGGGTCACACTAGCGTCGTGCAAAATGGCGGCAGGGCGGTTGTGGGCAGCGCGCCTGCATCGAAGCCTACGCCTCGGGGAAGAACATCCAGGTGCTGTATTCTCTACCGGTGAATCAGCTTAGGGAAGATTGAACGAGTCGAGCAGCGATCCGTCGGAGCGGTAGGCCTGAAACTGGAGGCGACCGGCGCGCACATGGAGCAGTACAAAGCTAAATGTCTTTTCTGACTTTTCGGTCCAAAAATCCTGACCAGCTTCGTACAGCGTGGCGCCAGCGCTGCCCGCAACTGTGTAGATCGTGCCTTCGCTCGCGCTCGATTGTATCGCGCCGTTGCGTAGAGGTTTGGAGCGCTCGTAGTCGTGATCATGACCATTGATGACTAGATCGGGTCTGGCTTTGTCAAAAATGGGTCCCCACAACGATCGCAGTTGCGCATCGCCGCCGTGTCCGCTGGAGGCCGACCAGAGCGGACGGTGGTGCGTAACAATGCGAAATGGAGCCGAAGAGTGACTGGCCAGATCTTGGGTCAAGAAATCGGCGATGGATGTGCCGACAGTGCTCGGATCGTCGGGAGTGTCGTTGGCGACGGTGAGGTGCAGCGCTCCATAGTCGAGTCCGAAATTTTCCTGGTCGCCGGGAGCGGTAAATTGAGAATAGAAATTGACTGCGTTGGCCTCATGATTGCCCTGCACCGGAACCAGCGGCGTCGTATGCAAGAACGATGCAGCCATCGAGAACCAATCATCCCACTCTGGCTGCGCCTGGCCGATGGTGACACCGTCACCTGAGAAAACGATCAAATCGGGCATTGCGAGTTGGTACGCAGCGGCGAGAGATGTCGCCCAGGTCGAATAGCCACCGCGGGTGTCGCCGATCACCAGCACCACAACCTCAGCCATCGGCGACAGCGCTAGATCGGGTGCGGTGTGAAAACTGAACGTATCGGAAAAAACACGCTCTCCGCTTTGATCGCTGCCGCCGACGCGGTAGCTGTACTGAGTGTTCGGCTGCAAGCCACAGAGATGCACTTGATGCATACGCACTGGTTCGGCGGTCGGGACATCGTACAAAAACGTGAAGCCCTGTGCGGTCTGATCAAGGGCGCTGCCGATGCCATATTCGACGGTGGTCGCGAGTGTCTCCTGGTCGGTGCGCCACAGCATTGCCATGGACCGCGCCGGATCGCTTGCCAAGCCGAGGTGCACGTACTGCGGCGCGGGCGAAGCGCCGAGTCGGTCTTGGCCCGACTTGGGCGCAGTCGCTCCCTCACGGGTGGTAACGGTGTAGTCGCATCCCGATGGCTTCAGCATGCCGCCCGATCGGGCTTCGATCGCGTTACCGGCGTCGGTCGGTTGCTCGGAAGTCTTTTTCGACGCGCAGCCAGCAAAC
>JAHFDU010000317.1 GCA_023248835.1 Myxococcales bacterium
CGGCACCGAGACCGACACTGACTGCGGCGGCGTTTGCGGCGCGACCTGCGCTGTTGGTGCCGTTTGCAGCGGTAACACCGACTGCCTTAATTCGACCAGTGGAGTATGCACCGCCGGTCTGTGCGTCGCTAGGAGCTGCGCCGACGGAGTGAAGAACGGCACCGAGACCGACACTGACTGCGGCGGCGTTTGCGGCGCGACCTGCGCTGTTGGTGCCGTTTGCAGCGGTAACACCGACTGCCTTAATTCGACCAGTGGAGTATGCACCGCCGGTCTGTGCGTCGCTAGGAGCTGCGCCGACGGAGTGAAGAACGGCACCGAGACCGACACTGACTGCGGCGGCGTTTGCGGCGCGACCTGCGCTGTTGGTGCCGTTTGCAGCGGTAACACCGACTGCCTTAATTCGACCAGTGGAGTATGCACCGCCGGTCTTTGCGTTGCCCGGAGCTGCGCGGACGGGGTCAAGAACGGCACCGAAACCGCGATCGACTGCGGCGGCGTCTGTGGTGCGACCTGCGCGGTCGGCGCCGCTTGTACCACCAATACCGACTGCCTCAACTCATCGAGCGGTGTCTGTACTGCCAGCTTGTGCGTCGCTCGAACGTGCGCCGACAGTGTCAAGAACGGCACCGAGACCGACGTCGATTGCGGCGGCGTCTGCGGTGCGAACTGTGCCTATACCAAGGTTTGCGGCGCCAACGGTGACTGTGCTTCAGGCCGCTGCACCTCGGGCGCTTGCAATTCGTGCGGCGACGGCATCAAGAACGGAACGGAGACTGATGTCGACTGTGGCGGATCATGCAATGCTGTGATGGGCGTTGCGGGCGCGCTCACGTGTGCAGGCAACAAGATTTGCGCCGCCGATGCGGACTGTAGGAGCGCCATTTGCGGCGCAAATCTCCGATGCAAATACAGTTACGGAACCTGCAACTCGATTTCGCAGGCGACGGGAATGTCGCCGTCCGCGGTCGTCACCGGCGATTTCAACAGCGACGGAAAACAGGATTTCGCGGTGGCCAATCGTGGCAACAACAACATTGGAGTCTTGCTCGGCAATGCCGATGGCACCTTCGCCGCGATGGTGACCTACGCCACGTTGACCGCGCCCAATGATCTGGCTGCTGGCGATCTCAACAACGACGGTTTTACCGATTTGGTGGTCGGCTACAACGATGCTGGCGTATCATCGGTGAGTGTGTTCCTCAACAACGGCAACGGCACCTTTGCTACCAAGAGCGATATCACCACAGCGGGAGCGAAGACCAGACAGATCGCGCTGGCGAGAATGAACGCTGACACCACCCTCGACATCGTGGTTGCCTGCAGCGACGTTAATCGAGTGAGCGTATTGCTGGGCGATGGCGCTGGCGCGTTTCCGACCCGCAACGATTACAACCCGGGAACCACTCCGACAGGTTGCGTGGTCGGCGATCTCAATGGCGACGGCAACAATGACGTTGTCATTGGTGTCAACGGCGATTCGGCGCTGAGCGTCCTGCTTGGCACCGGCACTGGATCACTCGGCGCCAGAGTCCAGTATGCGACCAATGGCACGCCGCAGAGACTGGTCATGGCCGACTTCAATGGCGACGGCAACCAGGACGTGATCGCGGGATCGGACTCGGGCAGTGCGCTCGATATCCTGCTCGGCGTTGGGAATGGAACATTTGGAGCGGCGACCACGGTGACCACCGGATCAAGTCCGAGAAATCCGTTCGTTGCGGCTCTCTTGACCGGCGGAGAGTACGACATTCTGTCGCCCAACGTGAACGCCGATACTGTTAGCGTGTTGTGGTCGAAAAATGATGGCACGTTCTACACCCACGTTGACCTTGCCACCGGACCAGGCCCCTCCTTTGCGGCTGCGGCCGATTTCAGCGGCGACGGCGCCAAAGACGTCCTGGTTTCCGATGTCGTCGGCAGCGATGTCGGCCTCTGCATCGCGCAGTAGGGCTTATTCGACGGCGCAGAGAAAAAATTTCAGATAGTGCCCCTCGACGTAACCGGGAGCGACCGGAAAATCGGCGGGTAGTCCACGTCGTTCGACGATGCGCACGCGCTTTGCAGCGGCGTACGCTGCCTCTCCGATCGCGCGATCAAGATCGTCGGCAGAGAGCTTGAGCATGTTGGATGCGCAGGCCACCAACGCGCCCGGCGCACAAACGCCGAACGCCGCGGTCACCAGCTCGCGGTAGTCTTTGGCGGCGGAAAATACTTTTCCCCTCATTTGCGAAAACGAAGGCGGGTCGATCACGACCAAATCAAACTGCCGCTTGCGATCAGCAAAGCGGTAGAGAAATTTTAGCGCATCGCCGACTAAAAACTCATGCGCACCGCCTTCGGCAATCAGCCCATTGAGTTCAAAATTCCGACGCGCCCGCAATTGTGCGCGCGGCGCCAGATCCACCGAAACGGTTTCTAGCGCGCCCGCCTTGGCGGCGTAGACCGAGAAAGCGGCGGTATACGAAAACAGATTGAGCAGGCGCCGACCGCCCGCCACCTCGGACACCAGCTTGCGACCCTCGCGCAGATCGGCAAACAGCCCAGTCCCAAGCGGCGCAGTGACGTCGACGACAAATCGCAAACCGTTTTCGCTGACCTCAAATTCGATCGGCGCCGCCTCTCCGCGCTCGAGCGTCGCTGGCCCTCGGGTCGATTCACTTCCGCCAGTTGCGCCAAGCGAGCGATAGCGCCGCTGCTCATAGATGCCTTTGGGGTGGTTCAAGTCGGCGAGCGCGTCGTACAGCCAATCGCGCAGCGGCTCAAGCGATGCCGAAAACAGGTGCGCCACCAGGTAGTCGCCATAGCGATCGACGGTGACGCCGGGCAGCCCATCGCCCTCACCATGGATCAGGCGGTAAGCGTTGCCCTCACCCTGCGGGCGAAAGCGATCGCGCAGTCGCGCGGCAGATTCAACTCGGCGCCGGATCTCCGCAGCATCGATGAGCTCATTGGGATCGCAGGTGTATAGTCGCACCGCGACCACACCTTCGCCGTCATAGATTCCGCGCCCGACAAACTCGCCGCTCGAATCGACGACTTCGACGGTGTCGCCGCTGTTGTGGTGCGGCGCTTTGCCTCCGAGCGCGTCACGAAACAGATAGGGGTGGCCGGCGCGCAAGTGGCTGGCCACCTCTGGAGTGACGCGGATCGCACCGCGACGAATCTGTGGCTCGTTCAAACTCGTTTTTGCATTGGGTGCACGCATCGGCGCGGAGCCTACGCAACCGCCGCCTGATTGGCCAACAAAAAACAAAATATATTTGACCGGCTTGCCAAAACATGCCAAACGAGTGCCGATGGAAACTCTACAGACTTTTCGTTTTGGCGATTTTCTGCTTGAGAAGAAATTGATCACCGAGGGCGAGCTGCTCGACGCGCTGGCGCACCACTGGGCGGCGGGCTGCAAGATCGGCGAAGCGGTGGCGCAAAAGGGCTACATGCCAGCCGGCGAAATCGAGCGGCTGGCGAGCGAATTCGAAAATTTGAATACCGTCTACGTTTGATGACACCAACGCAGATGTAGGTAAGACTACAATTTCCACTGCAAGTCTTTGACCCGGTTGTTATTTTTTCCGCACTTTTGTCTGGCGGAGGCCCCTATATTTGGTATATAGGCGGCGAACCAGTGGCCCAAGGCCACATTGAACAATTTTTGAGGCGTTCAGCAAATGTCGACTTTTTCGAATGAACCCAGCTTTCCGCAGTCGGATGACAACGCGCTCGACCTTGTCAACACCCAGGTCTGCGACTATCTGCTTTCAAGTTACCTTGGCGAAGGGCCGACTGGCGTGGTCTATCGCGGCCACGACTTGGCCACCGGCCGGGAGGTTGTACTCAAGCTGATGCACCGCGAGCTGTCGACCCGCTCGAATTGTCAGCGCTTGACCCACGCCTTACAGAAAGTGTCGGCGCTAGGCCATCCCAATTTGGCCAAAGTGTTGGAAGTGGGTCTTTGGCAGGAGCGCTGCTTCGTGGTCAGCGAACTGGTGGCGGAGCCGTCGCTCGGTCGGCTGCTCGCTGAAGAGGGCGTGCTGCCGCTCACCCAAGCGCTGCCGATTGCGCTCGACTTGTGCGCCGCGATCGAAGCTGCTCACACCGTTGGAGTTCGCCACAGCGGCCTCAAGCCCAACAATATTTTTCTCACCCGCGTGCTCGGCGAGTTGGTGGTGAAAGTCGCCGACTTTGGCGCTGCCGAATTGGTCGGCAATGTGCCCCAGGGAGTGGTGGTCGGCGATCCCTGTTACCTGGCGCCGGAGCAATTTAACAGCATCGCCGATGAGCGCTCCGATGTCTACGCGCTTGGGGTTATTCTGTACCAACTGTTCTCTGGATCGCTGCCGTTTTCGGCGTCGAGTTCAGGCGAAGTAGCGCTGCGCCAGATCGCCGAGTCGCCGGAAGCGCCGCTGCGCGTCGATGGTGAACTGGGTCGTTTGATTCTCGACGCCTTGAGCAAATCACCGCAAGCTCGGCACGCCTCGGTACGCCAATTGCGCGAGGCGCTTAGTCGCTGGGCCCAAAAAAACAGTGCCAGCGACGCAGCCGAGCCCAACTTGGCGATCCAGATGGCGCTGCAAAAGCATCCTTCGACCGGCTCCGGACAATCGGGATATGGCGAGCTGGAGTTTTCTGACGGGCATCCCGGGGGCGGCAATCGATCGAGAGACAACGGAGAGCCGATCGATGACGTGGTGCCGTTTGCGTTGGCAGAAGCGGTCAAGAACGGCGGCGCCTCCCACGACGACGAATCAGTGGAAGCGTCACTAGAGAGTTTCATCCAGCAGGCCAACGCCAATTTTCCTGCCGCCG
>JAHFDU010000318.1 GCA_023248835.1 Myxococcales bacterium
GATTTGACGCCAGCGATTTTTCTTCGGCATTGCGAGCCGCGCTGCGTCAAGATCCAGATGTCATTTTGGTCGGCGAAATGCGCGATCAAGAAACCGTCGAGACCGCGCTACACGCCGCCGAAACCGGACATTTGGTGATGTCGACGCTGCACACCCTCGACGCGGTGGAAACCGTCAATCGCATCATCGGCATGTTTCCGCCGCACCACCAAGCGCAAATTCGCATCAGCCTCGCGGCGGTACTCAAAGGCGTGATCTCGCAGCGACTGGTGCCACGCTCGGACGGCAAAGGGATGGTACCGGCAGTCGAGGTTCTGGTCACCACCGCGCGCATCCGAGAGCTCCTCGAGGATCCGAAGCGCACGCGCGAAATTCGCGACGCCATCGCCAGCGGCCGCAACCCCTACGGCATGATGACTTTCGATCAGTGTTTAACCGATCTGGTGTTGCGCAAACTGGTCACTTACGAAACCGCGCTCGCCTCGTCGACCACGCCGGATGATTTCGCGCTCCATTTCCGCGGCGTCGGCAAGGCCAGCGACCATGTTGCATCCGCGCCACCGATGCCGGCGCCACCAAGTTCTTCAAGCGCGGCGAGTGACCCGAATCGCGCGGCTCCGCTCCTGCCTCCTCCGCAACCCGATCCAATGGGCCCGACCGAGATCATTTTGGAACTCGATCGCGCTCCCCACAGAAGATAGGAGGGAGCGGTGCATCAAGCTCGATTTTTTTTGACGCTGGCGCTTCTGTTCGCGGCAACCACAGCCCGCGCTGAAACGCTCGGCGTGGTGCTGCCGTTTATCGGACCGAGTGCTCGCACCGCCGAGGCGGCGGCGATCGAAGTGATGGGCAAGCATCTTATTTTGGTGGCGTCGGAAAAATGGCAAAACACGGCGCGCGAGCGCGGCGCGACTTCGCCCTCCGCCGAAGACGTCGCCAGTGTGGCCAACCAGCTCGGAGTCAAGTTGATCGTGGTCGGCATCGTGCGCCGCGAGGGGCCAAAGTGGCGACTCACGGCGGGGTTGCGCGATGGCGTTACCGGCCGCAGCCGTGACAAGTTTTCTTATCCGCTCAAGTCGATGCACATCGACGAAGAGACGGTGTCGCTGTTTCAAAAAGATCTGGCAGCCGCGTTAGAGCGGGCGCTGCCGCCGATCTTGCCGCACCCTGTAGCCATCGCGCCACCGGCTGTGGCGCCTCGTCCGAAGTGGGCCGAATTTTTTGACGTTTCGCTCGGACTGATGCTGTCGGGTCGACGACTCGATTTCGTTCCGAGGACGCTGCCACGTTTTACGTCGGGCGTGGTGGCAGGATTGCATTTTGATTTTACTGGTTATCCGTTCGCGCTGCTGTGGCAAAAAGCGCGCGGCGTGGCCGCCGGAATGGGATTCGGCCTGACCATCGACAAACCGTTTTGGCCAACCTCGACGGTGACCGGAGCGATGGCAAGCGGAAGCTACTCCACCAGTGAGTTGCGCGTCGACGGCGGTCTGCGCTGGCGCTTTCAGTTAACCAGAAAACCGCCTTGGCCAGAGTTGACACTGAGAATCGGCGGCGGCCTGCACCAGTTCGCCATTGGCAAGACGGCGCAAAACTTGGACGTCGGGCCCCCCGATGTTTCGAACAGTTACATCGGCTTTGGCCTCGGCGCCGGCGTCCGCCCAGTCGACTTCCTCAAACTGTGGGCATTGTTTCAGTACAATCTGGCGATCACCAGCGGCGCCATCGAGTCGCTCAACGAATTCGGCACGTCCAATCACTACGGCTTGCGCATCGACGGTGGTGCCGATTTTTTTGTTTGGCGCGGCCTCAAAATTGGCGTCGCCGGTTTTTACGAACACTACGGCTATTCGTTTTTGCCCAACAGTATTCCAGTGAAAATGGCCGACAGCTCCACCGAGAAATACTTCGGCGGCACGGTTTCTATCGGCTACGTGTTGTAAAAGGTCCCTCCGCCTGATAGATGCTTGCCGTGCTGCCGTTGCTGTTCATCTCGTTGCAAGTTGCGCTTCAACCCAATTTCGACGTTCAGATCGAACCGGCCATTGCCAAGATTCACGCCGACAATCAGGCCGAGCGTTTCGCGGGTGCACAGGCGCTGTCGAAACTGCCACCGGAGGCGATCGACGCCTTAGCCAAACGCCTTCGGACTCCGCGCGCCATCTCCGCCGCCTCGTTTCGCGCGCTGGTGCTTGGCATCTGGGCGCAGGTGCCCAATTGGCAGTCGGGCGATCCGATGTGGATCCAAAAACCGGAAGCCATCTGGACACCGCCGCCACGAGTCGCTGGACAGCCGCGCGCCAAAAAGCCGCCGCCGCACGATGCCGACGCCATTGATTGGCTCACTGCGCTGAACGATCTCAATCTAGGTGATCCTGAATTTGCACAAGTACTCGATCGTGAAGAAGCGCGCAAACAGGCGATCGAAATGGTTGCGCTTTTGCGCGCGCTGTCGGCGACTGGGCGCTCGGAAGCGACCGCGCCGATCTTTCAATTTGCATTCGAACTCGAGGGCGTTTTTCGCGATGAGTGCGGCCGACAAATTCGCGCTCTCGATGGCGCTGCGCTACCGGTGTTGATCCAATTCATGTATGACAAGAGCCACGCCAACGCCAAGCAGCGCCGCTATGCCGGATACCAACTCGATCGCATGGATCGAGGCCGGCCGTCCAAAGCGATCGCCGCCGCCCCCGACGACCGACTGCGCGCCGCGACCATTCACGCCTATGGCGAGGCGCGCGCCATCGACGCGGTCGAATCGGTTTTAGACGAGACCGATTCACCGTCGCTGCGGGTGCGCAAAGAGGCGCGCTGGGGTTGGTCGCGCTACGTCAGTGGCAAGGCGCCGCCGCCAGCGCCCAAGCGCAAACGAAAGTTGCCCGGCGGACGCACCGAGGACAAAGAGACGCCCGACTATCTGACCTACCGAGAAATCGCCGAGCTCGCCCTCGGTCACAAACTGGAAAAACTTACCGCAGTGAAGCCGCGCGCAAAAGCAACCGCACAAGAGCTCACCGACGAGCTGCTTGCGCTTTACGATCGCCGCCACGCGATGGAATGGGACGCGGTTTTTGAGGGGGCAAATGAAAAAATTCGTCGCGGCGACCTTGCTGCGGCAATTGAAGACTTCAATGCAATTCTCGCACGCGAGCCCAGCTACCCGCGTCGCGCAGAGATGGCAGCGACGTTTTTCTCGATGGGAGAAGGCTTGCGCTCAAGCGATCGCGCCCGCGCCGAACTTTATTTGCGCGAGGCCTACGATCTCGCCCCCGACGGGGCTTATGCCAAGCTGTCGCGATCACGGGTGCTGCTGCTCGACGGCATCGCCGCAAGCGAGCGCGGTCTCGACGCCGAGCTGCTTTTCCAAGAGGCGATCACGCTCGACCCGGCGCTCGACGACGCCCGCAATCGCATCCGCATCCACACCACCGCCCATCGCCACTTGCTGTGGCTTCTCGGCGCCTTCGGCTGCATCGGTGCGGCGCTGCTATTGTGGAGGATACGCTGTCGTTTTTTGGATCCGTAGGTTGAAGCTCACAGATAAGCCATCGTTCTGTTCAGAAGATCGAGTATGCTCTTCGTTGATCATGCGCTCATTCCTGCTGGCACTCATTCTTCTCACGCCGACCTTGGCGCGGGCTCAGGCCACCTACAAAGAGATGCTCGACTGCGTCTCGGGCACAGCCGGAGCGCGCGCCGTCGACGGTTCGACACAAGTTTCCATGTTTGCCAGCGAATGCTCCGCGGTCTGCCCTGGCATTGCCAAGCTAGCTGGCGCTGGCTCGAAGGAGCAGGAGCGCATTTTCGTCAGCGCATGTTGTGGCGCGGATGCGGCCAAGCTGCTCTCGTTGCCGATTGCGGAACGCTGGCAAAAAATCAGCGCGGCCTGTGGCGTTCCTGTCGACCCGCCGTTGGCGTCGTTTCAATGGGTGTTTTTCGCTAAAGCCAATCAGTGGCTGAAAAAACAGGCGAGCTCTTGGGACCCACGGGTCCTTCTCGCGCTGCACGACATTTTCGCCACGTCGCAGAAAAAGCCGTTACATGGATTTGAGTTGCGCCTGCCGAATGCCTGGGCAGACCACTACACGCTAGCGTCGGCGGCGGCGACGTGGAGACGCGACGCACACGGTTATGGGTACGTCCTTATCGACCTGAGTGGCAAGCTTTTCGTCGGTCGTTGGCCGTTTGGTTTTTTTTCTGACAAAGGCCTGTCGGTTAACCGTTTCCCCGGAAACGAGGTCAAACTTTCTGCGCTTCGACGCGAGCTCGACGCGATTATTTCTGGCGACGAGTACATGATCCCGCTGCTGTTCGATCGCACGTTGCCGTCCACTCGGGTCGCCGAGGTGGTGCGCGCGCTCCACGGTAGAAACCTGTGTCTGGCCGTCGCGTCTCCGAGTGGACCAGCGACTTGTCATTCGGTCGCTCTCGAAAAACAGGCGACCAGCAAGAAGCCCTCTGCGCCTTCTCAAGAGGCCATTGCGAAACAACATGGGATCAGCGGAGTACTCAACGCGCTCTCGGACAAAGAAATTCCGTCGCGGTTGGGAGAGAAGGTTTCGTTCAAGGGCAGCGTTGCCGATCTGGTCGACGAGCTCGACGCGCTGGCCAAGAAAAATGTCAGCGTCGGCCTGGTTGAGTAATTCTGTCGACGAGCCACGAAGACAGACAATAGAAAGACAACAGGGATAGAAAGACAACAGGGACGGACTTTAGATTTAGAAAATAAGTTTTCAGAGCAGCGGTTCGCCGAAAAGTTAGTTCTGAAAATCCGGTCCCTGCTCCGATCAAGATATCAAGATCCGTC
>JAHFDU010000319.1 GCA_023248835.1 Myxococcales bacterium
CTCCCGAGTCACCAGCACACCGGGCGAAGTCTGCTCTCGCTTTTCCGAGACTTCGGTGATGGTAGCGGAATCGACCGCTACCGCCAAATCTTGGCAGAGCTCTTGGACGTCTGCCGGCCGCTTGCGTGGATTGTCGTGCAGCGTGCGATGCAAGATTCGGCCAAGTAGCGAATCTTCGGCTTGAAGGTCGCTGGGATCGGGCAGGCGACCAAAAAACAGGAGGTGGCCAAGCGCTCCGAGCGCATATAGATCGCTCTGGCGATCGGCCGCTCCACCGCGCCTGAGTTCGGGCGCCAGGCGAGTTGCTTCTCCCGCACGTGACAGCGCCGCGGACAGCACTCTTCTGGTGAGCGCCATGCCAATCGGAAAGTGGTGCAGCTCCATCGCACTACCGACAAATACGCTGTCGATGCTGAGATCACCGAGCACCAGATCGCGCCCGTGCAGCGCCTGCACCGCAGCGGCGATTTGACGAAAAAGAAACCACGCCTCGCTCGACGAAAATGGCTCACGCGTGTAACTCAATCGCGACGAGATGAGCCGCCGCAATGGCGCGGCATCGATGAGCGAGGCAACCACCAACGCACGCTCCTCGTCGTCAAAAAAAACGCCGCGCAACGGTTCGAAACCGACTGCGCTCTGTAACTGCGTGACAAAATCAGTACGCGCCTCGGCATCGGGCAACAGACTAGGCTCCACCACCCACATCGAGACCGCCTCACCGCCGTCTCGGGCGCGATAGAGTTCGCCGAGCGGCGCCTCTTCGCCGAGCGACAAAATCTCAAATCGGCTCGCTATCAGGTCGCCAGGACGATGGAACATCGCTACGCCGCCTGCCAGGTCGAAGTTGACGTTGCTTTTTCGTCGTGGGCGTAGGCGTGGGCGTGGCCGAAAACAGCGGTCGCCAAATACGAGTCGAACGAACTTCGTTTGACTCCCACGCTCGCGGGCAACCGTTCACGCCCACACGCTCCGCTCGCCCTGAGCTTGTCGAAGGGCAGACTCGACTTGTTCTCGCCCTTCGACTTCGCTGCGCTGCGCTCAGGGTGCACGGACAGGGGGGCGTGAACGCTTACGCCCACGGAAAGACGCCTGTTTTCAGCCAGCTGCATTATGCCGAATTTCCCTCAGTATAGATCTGAACGCCAACGATCAGCGACCACAACCAAGCGCCGATGAGCAGCAGCGGGGCGACAAAGAACAGAACGTGCACCAAGAACCCGAGCAGAAAGCAGAACACGCCGCCACCGAAGAGTGCCAGTTGCTTGGTACCCACGTCGGAGCGTCCGACGTAGAGTGAACCGAGACCCGGCAAGAGTAGATTGAGCACCAATCCGTTGATCGCTTTGCCACTGATTGGACCGGAAATGTCAGGTTTGTCGTCCATGCTGGTCTCCTTTCGGGAGTTGGAAGATTGTTTCTGGAGTGACAATGGCATCGCTCAAAGACGAGGTCACGTCAATGTTTGGCCACACCACCGTGCGCTCAAGCGACACTCCGGGGCGAACCCGAGCGCCGTGACCGACCACCACCAAGGGCCCGAGGCGGGCGCCGCTCTCTACTACCGCGCCATCGCCGATGCGCACTGGATCGCGCAATTCGGCGCCGGCCGCCACCGTCGCTGACGCTGAGACGCCGTGCATTTGTCCGGGAGGATAGCCAAGGGTGGCGCGCCCGTCGAGCACGTTCCAATTTCCTTCTAGATAACGCTCGGGAGTGGAATGTTCGTGAAAGTAGCCGGGCAAAAGCTGTCCGCAAATGCGATCGCCGCGCTTGAGCGCCGGGAGGTATCCGTGGCGAATCGAGTCTGAGGTGCCCCCCGGAAGCGTCGCGACAAAGCGTGGCGTCAAGAGATGCACTCCGGTGAACATACTCCGGTGCTCACCTGGCGTGCCCTCATCGAGGATACGTGTCACTCGCTCGGCGCCGTCGACTTCGATGGCGCCCCAGCGCGCCGCGTCGGCAGCCTGCTTCAGCACCAGGGTAGCGACCGCGTCGTGGCGCTCGTGCAACGCGCGTACCTCTGCGAGATTGACGTCGATGAGAATCTTGGCGTTGACGACAAAAAACGATTCATGGCCCTCCTGGGTGAGAAACTCGCGCAGTTTGAAGATGCCGCCACCGGTGCCCAAAATTTCGGGCTCGTGCGAATAGACAATGTTGACGCCGGATGAGCGCCCGTCGCCGAGTTCACGCGTGATCAAATCGGCCTGGTGATGCAAATTGATCGCGATCTCAGTGATGCCGTGTCCGCGCAAGAGAGCAATGGCGTAACGAATCAGCGGAATGTCAGCGACTGGGAAAAGTGGCTTCGGTCGCTCCAAAGACAGCTTGCCAAGGCGCGTCCCCAGCCCGGCGGCGAGCAGCAGGGCGCGGGTCACGCTTTTTCCTCGAGCTGGAGAAAACGGCGATCGTCAACCGCGCCGCAAGCTTTGCGATAGAACTCCTTGGGCCCTGTCATCAGGGGGGGACGTTCCGTTCGACCGAGCACTCGGCGCTTTCGCGCCTGCTCGGTCCGAACCCCCTCCCGCGGCAAAGCCGCCTGATCCTCCCCCCACCGCGCGCCAACCGCGCGAGTTTTCAGACACGCCGAAAGCAGAATCATGACGGCCTCATGAACAATCTATTTCTCCTCGAGCTGGAGAAAACGGCGATCGTCAACCGCGCCGCAAGCTTTGCGATAGAACTCCTTGGGCCCAATCCAGGCGATCACGCCGCCCTCGGGTAGTGCGCGGACGTCGAGCAGGCAGGCGATGAGCAGCGCTTCGCCGAGGCCACGTCCTCGATGAGCGGGCACGGTGCCGGCGGGGCCAAACCAGCCGAGTCCACGGTTGTTGCCGTCGGCGGCAGCAAATGCAACCGGTGTGGTGCCGTGCCAGGCGGCGTGCACCGCCTTCGCTGGTCCCTTCAGAGCGCGGCGAGTTTCGAAAGACCACACCGGTGAAAACTCGCTGCCGACAAAAGAAAAAAATCGGTCTTGGGTTTCGCCGTCGCAGTCGGACAGGCGGCGCACCGCGTAGCCGAGTGCGCCGGCACGCGCCGCCAATTCGTCAGCGCGCTCGTCGGTGGTAAGCGGATTGTTGGTGAGTGGAGCGCGGATGTTTTCGACCCGTCCAACCTCGACAAAATTTCGCCGCAGAAAAAAATCTCTCGCTTCGATCGAGCGTTCGTCGAGGCCAGGCGACAAGTAATTGCCCGGATGATCGAGCAGGCGCAACCGCGAACCGGGAGCGAGCTCGCCAGCTTTTCGTAACAACGCGCTGCCGACTCCGCGTCGGCGATGCTCCTCGGCCACTGCTAGCAGCTTGATGAATCGGCCGGCTGTGGCCAGCACCCCGGCGAGCGCACCGTCGACCAAAGCAGCGATGGCGTGGCCTGCGCGGGCGCCATTTTCGCTGCCTAGTTTTTCCTCGGCGACCACGCCCATTTGATCGTACGGGAAAGCGCGCTCAAGCAGTTTCCGGGCGGCGTCGAAATAGATCGGCTGCAGTGGCTCTAGCTGCATCATTCCCGATCCTGCTAGAGTACCACCCATTATGAAACTGGCCATTTTGGGAACTGGTTATGTGGGCTTGGTTGCGGGCGCCTGCTTCTCTGACTTTGGCAACGAGGTCACCTGCGTCGATGTCGACGGCGAAAAAGTTGCACGACTTAGGCGCGGTGAAATTCCGATTTTTGAGCCCGGCCTCGACACCATCGTTGCTCGCAACGTCGAAGAGAAGCGACTGTTTTTTTCGACTGAAGTGGGAGAAGCGGTGCGCGACGCCAGCGTGGTGGTGATTGCGGTGGGTACGCCCGCCGACGAGGACGGCTCGGCGGATCTGTCTTACGTGCTCGCCGCCGCGCGCGCCATCGGCCAGTCGCTCAACGGCTTCACCGTGGTGGTGACCAAATCGACGGTTCCGATCGGAACTGCGGAAAAGGTAGAGGCGGCGATTGCGCAGGCGACGACACAACCGTTTGCGGTGGTGTCCAATCCCGAATTTCTCAAAGAGGGCGACGCGGTCAACGACTTCATGAAACCCGATCGAGTGGTGATCGGCACCAGCGACGAAAAAGCACGCGACGTCATGCGCCATCTCTACGCCCCGGTTTTGCGCACCAGCGATCGATTGTTGTTCATGGATGCGCGTTCGGCCGAGCTGACCAAGTATGCCGCCAACGCTTATCTCGCCACTCGAATTTCGTTTATGAACGACATCGCCAATCTGTGCGAGCGCGCCGCGGCCGATGTCGAAATGGTTCGGCGCGGCATCGGCACCGACTCGCGCATTGGGCCGAAATTTCTTTTTCCCGGCATCGGCTACGGCGGCTCGTGCTTTCCCAAAGATGTCAAAGCGCTGATGGCGACCGCGCGCGCGCACGGTGGGCCGCTCGAGATTCTCGACGCTGTGCACCGAGTCAACGAGCGCCAGAAATTGGTGCTCGCCGAAAAAGTAGTGCGCCACTTTGGCGGCCAGCTTTCGGGCAAAACCATCGCGCTGTGGGGGCTGTCGTTCAAGCCCGGCACCGACGACGTTCGCGAAGCACCGTCGGAGCGAATCATCGCCCACCTACTCGAGCACGGCGCAAACATTTCTGCCCATGACCCGGTGGCGATTGCAGCGATGAAAAAAACCTTCGGCGATCGCATCCAATATTTTGACGGCAACTACGAAGCCATTAAAGGCGCGCACGCTCTCGTTCTGTGCACCGAATGGCGCCAATTCCGCAATCCCAACTTCAAGAAACTGAAAGAGCTGCTCAAACAACCGGTGCTGTTCGACGGACGCAACGTCTGGGACCCGGCAGAAGTTCGC
>JAHFDU010000320.1 GCA_023248835.1 Myxococcales bacterium
TCTAACCGCGGCTTCGACGCTCTCGATGCCGACCACCTCGCGCACGTGCGGCGCCAAGGTGAGCGACAACAGGCCAATGCCGGAGTAGCAATCGAGGACGCGATCGCTCCGGTTTGGCGCGCAAGCAGCAACTGCATCGGAGTAAATTTGTTGTGCAATGTCGCGGTTGATTTGAAAAAAAGAGCGGGTCGAAAGATCAAACTCGAGCGCGCCCAGGGCTTCGGACAGCATCGGTGCGCCGTCGAGAAGGGACTCGTCCTCGCCCCAGAGCACGTTTCCGGTCGAGCGATTGATCTGCAAAAGTACACCTACAAGGTTCGGTACCGCATGGCGCCAAGCCTGTGCGATCGCTTTTGCCTGCGGCCATGGCTCTGCCGAAACCAGCAGACCGAGCACTTCGCCGCGCTGCGACGCGCGCAAGATGACATAGCGCAGAGTTCCGCCGCGGCTGGTTTCATCGTAGGGCTCGACTCGATTCTCTCGCAGCAGCGTCGTCAGCGCGCGCGCCGCTTGGTCGAGCGGCGGCGCCACCACTTTGCAACCCGCCAGGTCAACCAAGTGATGCGAGCGCGGCGCATAGGCGCCAAGAATGATCTCGCCGCTCTCATTTTTTCCCGCGACTAATTTGGAGTTGTTTCGATAACCAAGCGAAAGCGGCGATGCCACGGACGGTTCGATCTTGTTTTCTTCTAGCAGCGACGAAAGCGCCGCGCAGACAAATTGTCGTTTCCATTGCAGCTGCGTCGCGTAGTTACAATGTTGTAACAGGCAGCCACCGCACTGACCGTAGGCGGGACAGACCGGCGAAATCCGCTCAGGCGACGGCGATTCGATCCGCTCTACCTCTCCCCACGCCTGCTGGCGATGTCGCGACACCGCACGGATGCGTACGACTGCACGCTCGTGCGGCAGCAGGCCGGCGACGTGCACCGCCACGCCGTCCACTTCGGCGACCGCGCTGCCATCGCTCGCCAGCGCCGTGCAAGTGACGACCTGGCCTTGAAGGTTCGTGCCCACGTTGAAAGGGCACCTTACTCAACGCAACCGAGTGCCGTAAACCAAAACCTCTTTGGTGATTGGAAAAAACTCATCGAGAGTGTTGCAAAAAACGACGAGCGATCCACATCGCCCCCCAAGTGAGCGCGAGGGCAAAAAGTGCACTCAGCACCAACCCCGCCTGTTCCCCCTCGAGTGTTCCCCAAATCAGCGCCGGCACCACCAGCACCGCCGAGATGGCAATCGCGGCTTCGACCGTGACCAACTTGCGGGCGCGTCGATAGAGCAGCAGGCCGGCGACCATACAGCCCAGCGCGATCGCCGGAAACAGACGAACTCCGGTTGAGAAAGCCAAAGCTGCCGAGCCTGGAGCGAGAGTGTGATGCGCGATCAAGAGTGCCGCCATGTCCAGATGGCTCGGCCCGCAAAGAATGGCAGCGACGAGCAGCGTCGTTCCGGTGAGAGCTCCGACCGCAAGAGCGACCAAATTCCAAGCGACCGGGTGACCGACTCGGCGGCGAGCAGCGATCGCCAAAAATGCAGTGACCAGCAGGCAAATTCCACCGAACCATTCACCCAACGTCGAATACAGCGTTTGCGGTTTTTGCAAGGCCACTTCTTCGAGCAGCACCATCGGCTCGGGCGCCGGCGCCTCGTCGGGATCGACCGAGCGAGTCTTGGCGTAAACCCGCCCGGTTGAATCGACCAGCGCTGACACGCCAGTATTGACCGCGCGCGCCAGATCGAGGCGAGTCTCGACGGAGCGAAATACCGAGAGCGCCAGATGTTCGTACGGCTCGGACGTTCGTCCGAACCAAGCGTCGTTGGTGATGTTGACAAGTAGATTGGGATCAAGCTTGGTGACACGACGACCGAAGGAAGGAAAAATGTCTTCGTAACAAATCATCGGCGCCAATCTAAATGTTTCGCCTTTGTGTTCGAGTGGAAACACCGCGATCTCGGTGCCGCGGGAAAAATTCGAGGTCGCGGGAATCAGTTGGTGAATCCACTTCATCTGCTCGTAGTAGGGAATGTACTCGCCGAACACCATCAGAATGTTCTTGTCAAAAGAGCCGCGCACGTCGCCTTTTTCGTCGAGTAGCAGGGCTGAGTTGTAGGCGTACTGCGCGTCGCTCGACGCGGTGAGCGAGCCGAACAGAATCGGCGTCTGAAAGCCGCGCTGCACGTGCCGGCGATCGCTGACGCTCCAGTCGTGGGACTGGCTGCGCTCGAACCAGAAAGGATAGGACGACTCTGGCCAAATGATCAACTCTGCGCCTTTCTCCACCAGACTACGCGACAGCTCTTGGTGCAGCATGAGCTGGACATCTTCGAGCCCGCGCTTGGCCTTTTCGTGAATGCCGATATTGGCCTGCACCACGCCAATTTTCAATTTGGGTGCAACGGCACGCGTCTTCTCCACTTGACGAATGCGCACCAGGCCAAAAGCAAATGTGCCGGCGATGACCGCGGCGCCGACCAGTAGCCGCGACCAGCGCCAGTCTCGCCGGCGCACCGACATTGCGAATTCGTACACCAGTGCATTCGAAAGCAGCAGCACGAAGGAGACCCCCAGCGGTCCGGTCAGCTCTGCGATCTGAATCGCCGGCCGCACCCAGGCCTGGGTGATCGCCAAGTACCAGGGAAAGACACTCGGAACGAGAAGCTCGAACGTGACATAGAGCAGAGGGGCTAGAAAGAGGACGCGTTCGCCGAGCGAAAACGCATCGCGCAATCGCCGCAGCGCCCAGGCGAACAACGCAAACGTAATCGCCTGATAGGAAATCAGCAGCAAGAAAATCGGAATCGCAGCCACGAGCGGCAAGTGGCCAAAGCGCTGCAAAAAGCCAACGATCCAATAAAAACCGCCGCCGTTGGCGCAGAGGCCGCAGAGAAAACCATAGAAAGCGGGCTTCTGCGTTCTTTGGTCGAGCACCACTGCGATCAGCGGTGCCACCGCAAACCAGGTCAGCGGCCAAACATCGAAGGTCGCACACGATAGAAAAAGCAGCGTGCCGCAGGCGATGGCTACCGCCGACTTCAAAACGCCCAGTTTCACGGCGCGTGCCCGTTCACAGGGGGACGTTCCCGTCCCCCCTCGTCGGGCAAAGCCCGCCGAGCCTCCCTCCCACCGCGCGCTTCCCGCGCGAGTTTCCGATAGCGATCAATAACGCTCAGCGCGTTTCTCATCGAGAACTGAAAGACTTGACCATTCAACATTCTATGCGTACCCGTGAACGGTCATCATGGCGCGTGCACCAGCAACGCACGCGGCAACATTTCAAACGTCGCCGGCAAGCGGCCAAGCTGCTCACCATCGACGTCGAGCAGCACTTCGCCGTCGCGCGATGTCGCCGTCACTTTTTTTGCGCGCGTCACCGACACTTTTGGATGGTTGAGATGTGCGCCCGAATAAATGTCGAGACCGTGCCGCAGCAGATCGCCAAACGAAAAATCGCCAAGCGTCACCACGTCAAATTGGCCGTCGTCAACAGAAGCATTCGGCGCCACTTTCATGCCGCCGCCGAAATATCGGCCGTTGGCAACCGCCACATTGTAAATGCGTGCCTCGGTTTTCGTGCCGTCGACGACGAGCTCCACACGTGCATTCTGATAGCGCAGTCCAGCTTTGAGTGTCGCGATTGCAAACGCCAGCGTGCCACCGAGTGCTTTGGAAGAGTTGTTAACATAGTGATCCACCAGCCCACCAATGCCGAACGACGCGATATTAACAAACAGCCGGTGCCGCTCTCCCTCATCGGCGGTGTAGGTCAATCGCCCAACATCGATGAGTCGCGGCGCGCAACTGAGCAACGCTACTGCCCCAGCCCAATCGTTGGGAATGCCGATCGTCTTTCTGAAATCTCCACCCGTGCCGGCCGGCACAAACCCTAGTGATGCATCTGAGATCTTGCGCGTGGCGTCGAAAAAGCCGTTCGCCACTTCGTTGAAGGTGCCATCGCCACCCACGGCAACAATACGTTTTGCGCCGGCGGTGAGCGCAGCGCGGGTCAGCTCAGTAGCTTCGCCGGCGCGGCTGGTCAACTGAACATCGATGGCTCCGCACGCCGCCTCGATGAGCGATCGCCAGGCGGAAACGCGGCTGCCGGTTTTGCCGCCGGCAGAGCAAGGATTGGCGATGACAGTGGTTGACATCGCCGCGCAGGATAGCAGCTTTGGTTCAGTCGTCGAGAGCGCCGGCGTTTATCCAGTCGCGAACTAAATTCAAACTGGTCTTAGGCAGAGGCAGCGCGCCAGGCGGCATGCGAGTGCCACCACAAGAGGTACCTATCAATTTGCGATAAAGCACGCTGTCTTGCGCCTTCGCGGGTGAAACCACGGAGGCCATGGCGTCGCCTCCGCACAGTGGAAGGATTTCTTTGACCAGACTAGCATAGGCCACCTTGCGCGAGGAGAGGTCCGGATCCACTCGGCCCCCATGGCAGCGAGAGCCAGTGCAGGTGCCGTCCATCACTTTGCTATACACCTGCGTGAAGGTGGGGACAGCCGGAGTTGCGTCCACTTCAGGCAGCAGATCGACCTGCGGCAAGACGTCGATGCTCGCGTCGACATCTTCCGTTTCGAGCATATTTGGCGACGGAGCACATCCAGCGAAACACAACAGAGCCAACCACCCTGCTGTTCTACTAATTCCGAAAATCGTCGCGTCGCGCGAAGATTTTCTAAGATCGCCGAGTAATTCAAGGCGCCAAAGGCGCCGTCGGCGCGGAGTCGCGCCGCGAGCAGGGGTGGGGACCCCGACGGA
>JAHFDU010000321.1 GCA_023248835.1 Myxococcales bacterium
CTGATCGAAAAGCAAAAGCTGGCATTGAGGTCAAGTTGATCCTCGACAAGAGTGAGATCCGCACCAACCAAAAATATGCCGACCTGCTCACTGCGGCCGGCGCGCAAGTCGAATGGAGCGATCCTCGATTCACCTTCCTGCATGCCAAGTTCTTCGTCGTCGACGGCAGCGAAGCGATCATTTCGACCGGAAATTTCTCGACCAAATATTCAATTCTGCTCGAACGCAACTTTGTCGCCCACTTGGCCGAACCACAAGACATCGCTGACTTGGTGGCGCTGTTCGATGCCGACTGGCTGCGCGCAGCGACTGCACTGCCCTGCACGCGCTTGCTGATCGCACCCACCAATGCACGGCAGCGGCTGCTTGATCTCATCCGATCGGCCACGACAACGATCGCCATCGAGTCCATGCAATTTTCCGACGGCGATATTCGTGCTGCGGTGGCGGAGCGACTGCACGCCGGCGTAACCGTGCGTGCACTGCTCGCCAACGCCACCTGGATCGGCGCAAACACCGATGCCGCCAAGTTTCTCGGCCAGCTTGGAATTCCGGTCAAGAGTATCCCGCACCTGCACGCCAAAGCACTCGTCATCGACGGCAAACGGGCTTATCTCGGCTCTGAAAACTTCAGTTACAATTCGCTGAAGAACAACCGCGAGGTCGGTCTGATCGTGGTGGAGCCGAGCTCGGTGCAGCCGCTTCTGGACACGTTTGAAAAAGACTGGGCTTCAGCCGCAAGTTTCTAACTTCCACGGGATGTAGATTTAGCGGCGGCTGGTACGGCGGCGTTCTGAGCGTTTACTTGGACCTTCGTCGAGGTCGGAAAACGTATCGACCGGATCAATCTTGCGAAAGTCCGCTTCGCGAGCGAAAAAGTCCTCTTCCGCTTCATTAAACGATGCCACGACCGGCGCAGCCTGTTGCGGCGCAACCGGCTGTACCGACACCGACAGCGGCGTCTTCGCAACTTCCTTGGCCACACCGCCAATCGAAGCATCAGACGAAATCTCTTGTTCAAGCCACTGCAGTGCGGCGGCGCCAAGCGCACCGATGGAACCCGCGGCGCGATCGACTCTTTCGATAAGCCCCAACGCCAACAAACTCTCCACCACAGCAAACCCGTCCGTAGATTCGATCCCGCTGCGATCGAGAAAATCGATCAAGGTAGACTCACCGACAAAGTAGCTGCGAAATTCGGCAAGCGGAGGGGGCAAGTCACCGCTGGGGGAAGCCGCGTAGTATCGCGCGGTCAATCCGCCGACAGCGGCGGCGCCAAGTTCCACTGCTTGTGACCATTCGGCCAAATCGCGCAGCAGCGACGGCGTCGGTCGATCAATCCTGTGTCCTCGACCGGGCGCCTCACTGCGAAAAAACACCTCGGCGTCCCCCCAACGACAGATCCGCTGCAGCGCCTCGCTGCCGGCGTACACTCCGACGATCGCAGAAACGATTTCCCCTTGATCAAAACCAACCTCGCCAAACTCTGCGCCGCGCGCAATCTCGAGGGTGCCGGTGCGCTGCGCGCTCGACAGCGCACGTGCCACGTGTTCGAGGCGCACCAACATGCTGGTGCTGAGCTCGATTGTCGGCCGCCCATGCACCGTCAACCGCGCCAGCGTGACAACGTCGCGTAAGTAGGCCGGTCGGGCGACGAATTCGTCCGCTCCCGCTCGCAGCGCTGGCTCGCGCGCCGAGCGATCGCCAAACACAATCACCGGGAGCTGGCGTGTCGCCTCCTCCTGGCGCAGCCGCCCCACCAAACGCAGCGGTACATCGTTGTTCGCGCCGTGCGCCGACGAGGATGAGATAAACAAGAGCTCGGGCGCGCTCTTCGCCACCACCGCTTCCACTTCGGCGGCGCTCTCGGTCGCGAATACAGTAAAACCGGCGCGCCGAAAACCAAACGCCAGCGCTGCCTGAGATTGCGGATCGGGGTCAAAAATCACCAGCGGCCGCTCCATCCACCCTCCTCCGCTCGCATATTGCCAATTTGCAAGAATATTGCCAGTGGTTTCGCCCGCCCGCCCATCCAAAACGGAGCGGAGCGAACTCGCAGGACAAGCTTTTTTCCAAATCCTATGATAAAGAGCCCATCGTGATCACGCTTGAGGTCATCACCGGCGTTTCCGCCGGAGCCACCTTTGACATAGATGGCGCCGCGTTCAGCATTGGCCGCGCACCGACCAACCAAATCTCGCTTACCGACTATCATCTCTCGAACGAGCATGGCCAGATTTTCCGCGAAGACGACCAGTACATCTACCGCGACTTGCGCTCGACCAACGGCACCCGGCTGCACCGCAATGGCAACGAGATCGTCATCGACGGCAACAACAATTGGGAGACTCGTTTGTGCGACGGCGATCGGCTGCTGCTCGGCAGCGGTGCCGAGCCGGTGGTTTTGCAGTGCCGACTGCAGATCGAAGCCGATGTCAGTTTGACCGGTCAATTCACCGGCAAAGAAGAGGTGATCGCGCAAAGGCCGCTCGCCGATCTGGTGGAAGCGCAAGGCAAGGTCGAGCGCGATCCGGCGCGCGCCACCGCGCTCTACAATGTCTCGAAGAAGCTCGGCCGTCGTGGTCTCGAGCTCGGCGCCGTCTTTGAAGGCATCGCTGAAGCGGTGTTCGAACTGGTGCCGCGCGCCACCCATTTTGCGATTGACCTGGTCGACGAAAGTGGCGTTTCGAGCGGCGACGGACGCCTCACCACGGTGTTCGCTCGCGCTCGCAGTGAGGCGGCGCCCACCGAGCGTTTTCAGGTCAGCCGCTCGGTGGTCAAGCGAGTGCAGCGCGACAAAGCAGCGGTGCTGGTGTCGAACGCGCCAGAGGATTTGCCGACCGAGTCGGTGATGAAAGCGCAGATCCTATCTGTGATTGGTGTGCCGCTGTGGGAAGGCGACAAGATTCGCGGCGTCCTGCAATGCGACAACCGCGCCGGCAAAGGTTTTTTTGTCGCCGAGGATCTCGACCTACTGGCGGTGTTGGCGGGACAGGCCACCTTGGCGATCGAAAACGCGCGGCTGGTGCAGCGCTTGCGACTGGCTGAAGAGAAGCTCCGCGGCGAAGTAAAGTATCTCAAGGGAAGGGAAGAACGGCGACGCTTTTCCAACATCATTGGCGAATCGAGCGCGATGCGAGAGATTTTTGGCCAAGTCGAAAAGGTGATCGACACCCGCGCCACCGTCTGCATCGAGGGCGAGACCGGCACCGGCAAGGAAGTGATCGCCAGCGCCATTCATTATCAAGGTCGACGGCGAGACAAACTTTTCGTCGCGCAAAATTGCGCCGCGCTTCCTGAGAACTTGCTCGAATCGGAACTGTTCGGCCATAAGCGAGGCTCGTTCACCGGAGCGGACCACGACAAAAAAGGCCTATTTGAGATCGCCGACGGCGGTACGCTTTTTCTCGACGAGATCGGCGAGATGCCGCTCAGTTTGCAAGCCAAACTTTTGCGCGTGCTGCAAGAAAATCAGATTCGGCCGGTCGGCGCCACCCAATCGCGCACCATCGACGTGCGCATCATCTGCGCCACCAATCGATCACTCGAAAAAGAGGTCGAACGTGGCGCGTTTCGGCAGGATCTCTTCTACCGGCTGCGGGTCTTTCCGCTCCACATGCCGCCTTTGCGCGAGCGTCGCGAAGACATCCCGCTTTTGATCGATCATTTTTTGCGCAAATACACCGCCGAGATGAACAAAGCGATCGCCGGTTTCACGCCCGAAGCGCTCGATCAACTCTCGGCCTACAATTGGCCAGGCAACATTCGCGAACTCGAAAACGAAGTACAGCGCGTGGTGATTCAGTGCGATTCGGGCGGTTTCGTCACTCCTGATCTGCTGGCGCCGGCTTTACGAAAAGCCGAAGGCGTGCTCGGTCGCGTCGCCCCGCAAAAGGGGACGCTCAAAGACATGATGGAAGAAGTCGAGCGCTGCCTCCTCACCGAAGCGCTGCGTGAAAACGGCGGCAACAAAACCAAGACCGCCGAAATCCTCGGCATCACGCGCGAAGGGCTACACAAGAAACTTTCCAAATATGGAATGTGACCAATGCCCGCTGCCGCTAGATGATTACACCCGCCGCAACACCGCACACACCTCGCCGAGTGACGAGCCGCGTAACGGAGCAAATCACGGCAGCGATTTCATGCAGCCTTCTGCCATCCCTCGCGGTCTACTCGCATTCCCAGCTTGAGCGGCGCCGCATCTTTTTCCACGATTTCGGTTAACTCATCGAGCGAATAGTCACTATCAGGTGGACCGTGCGCGACCATCAGGCGAAGCAGACGGTCGGCGACCGCTCCCATTTTATCGCGGCCATTTTCCCATCTGGAAACAGCACCTACCGAGACGCCCATATGACGCGCAAACTCAGTCGACAACCAGCCGAGATATTTTCGCAAATAACGGACCTCTTTTGCGGTGAGACGCGCCCGTTTCCGAATCACCTCCATCGCGATGGCGCGGTGCAGTTCTTCAATCCGTGGAATAGCGACTTCAAATTCACCGCAAGCGGCGCACCGACTCACATCCACCCCAACCAATGTGACCGGCAGTCCCGATGAACCATAGCGAAAATTTTCACGGGCCGTTTTCATGCGAGACCCACATTCAAAGCACTTCATTTTTCCCTCCAAGCAGTCACCACGATCTTTGCGTCGAACAAACAGGGGCGCCCGAAAGTCCGAGCGCCGCCGACAGCTCACAGCCTCCTACGGCCCGGGGGCCGCTTCAAGAAGCCAGAA
>JAHFDU010000322.1:0-2252 GCA_023248835.1 Myxococcales bacterium
CGGCGCACTTTCAGCTTGCCAGGACAGTCATATCAATATATGTTGATAGATAGATGTGATGCATGGGTTTCGAACGATCCACAGAATGGTTAAGCGTCCTTACCGATCCGACTCGGCTGCGGGTGTTGGCGGTACTCGAAGACCAAGAGCTCACCGTCGCCGAACTGCAGCGTGTGCTCGACCTGCCGCAGTCGCGGCTGTCGATGCATCTGGCGCGATTGCGCGGTGGCGGTTGGGCGCGCGATCGGGTCGATGGGCCGCACCGTTTCTATCGACTGTCGAATGGCGCGCCAGCGATGCAGCAAACCTGGCGCGCGGTGCGCGATAGTCTGCAGGACGATCCGCAACTCAAGCGCGATCTAGAACGAAGAGCCGCGGTGCTGGCAGCACGGCAATCGAGCTGGATCGATCGGGTGGCGGGATCGCTTGACGATGAGTACAGTCCTGGCCGCAATTGGGAGTCGCTGGCGCGCAGTTTAGTACTGACTTGCGCTTTCGACGTCGTCGCCGATTTTGGCACCGGCGACGGCGCCATGGCAGAATTATTGGCTCCCTACGCGCGTAAGATCATCGGCATCGACTCGAGCAAAAAAATGATCGCGGCTGGACGAGAACGTTTGCGACGCGCCAAAATCCGCAACGTTTCGCTGATGGAAGGCGACATGCACCAGGTGCCGCTCGAAGATGGCAGCGTCGACTTTGCTCTCGTCATGCACAGCTTACAGTACGCAGAACGACCCGCCCAGGTACTGGGTGAAGTCGGACGTGTGTTGCGCTGCTCTGGGCGCGCGCTGGTGGTAACGCTGGCTCGTCATCGCGAAGAGTTGGCGCGTAGTGTCTACGGCCATCGCCATCTCGGCTTTCGCTCACGCGACCTGGAACATTGGGCGCGGGCTGCGGGACTGCGTCCAATACGTTGTGTTTCGGCCGGCCGCGAAAAGCGGCCACCGCAATTTGAAGCACTGGCGATGCTGGTAGAGCGCGTTCAGCACAAACGGAGCCAAACGAGGTAGACCACAGTGGCAACCAAAGTAAAATCTGAAGCGGCCGCCGAATTTCCGCCGCCGCCGGCGTGGCGGCTTGAAGAGCGCATCGAACGTTTTCCATTTTTGCACGCGCTCGCTAAACGAGTGCTGGTCGAAGACGGCGCGATGGGAACCATGATTCAGCGCGCCAACTTGAGCGCCGACGATTTCGAAGGGCTTGACGGTTGCAACGAACTGTTGTGCGCGACGCGCCCCGACGTGATTGAAAAGATTCACGCCGCCTATTTCGAGGCCGGCGCTGATCTGGTCGAGACCAACAGTTTTGGTTCGAGTCCGATCGTGCTCGCAGAATACGGCATTGCCGACCGCGCCCGCGAGCTGTCGCGACTATCGGCGGTGGTAGCGCGCAAGGTAGCCGATGGTTTTTCTACGCCGGATCGGCCGCGCTTTGTTGCCGGGTCGGTCGGCCCGACGACCAAATTGCTTTCGCTCGGCCACATTTCGTTTGATGACCAGTTACTCGGTTTTACCGAGCAGGTAAGCGGGCTTCTCGAAGGCGGCATCGACGTCGTCCAAATCGAAACCTCGCAAGATCTCTTGCAGGCCAAGTGCGCGGTGATCGCGGCGCGCAAAGCCTTTCGGGCGGTCGGGCGCGAAGTGCCGATCATTGTGCAGATCACCATCGAGACCACCGGCGCAATGCTGGTCGGCACCGGAATTGCGGCCGCGTTGCCAGCGCTCGAAGCGCTCGACATTGACATCGTCGGTCTCAACTGCGCGCTCGGCCCCGATCTGATGCAGGAGCACGTGCGCTTTTTAGGCCAGAACGCCACCCGTTTTGTCAGCGTGCTACCGAACGCCGGACTGCCGCGCAATGTCGGCGGCGTCGCCACTTACGATCTGACGCCGGAATCGCTGGGGTCGTATCAACGAAAATTCGTCACCGAGTTCGGCGTTTCATTGGTCGGTGGCTGCTGCGGCACCACGCCAGAACACATCGCCGCGCTCGCCGCTGCAGTGGCGGATCTACCCGCGCCGGCTCGGCCGCAATCTGATCCGGCGCGCGCGCAGGTGACCTCGCTCTACTCTGCCGTGCCGCTGACCCAAGCGCCGCCGCCGCTCATCGTCGGTGAACGCACCAATGCCAACGGCTCCAAAAAATTTCGCGACCTGCTTTTGCAAGAAGACTGGGAAGCGATGGTCGAGATGGCCAAGGATCAGGTGCAGGAGGGCGCCCATTTGCTCGACGTCTGCACCGCCTATGTC
>JAHFDU010000322.1:2262-4736 GCA_023248835.1 Myxococcales bacterium
TACCCAAGTAACGTTGCCGATCGTCGTCGACACCACCCAGCTCGATGTCCTCGAAGCGTCGCTCAAATTTCTCGGCGGTCGCGCCGTCGTCAATTCGATCAATCTCGAAGATGGCGAGGGTAAAGCCGATCGCATCTGCGAGCTGGCGCGCACCTATGGCGCCTCCTTGATCGCGCTCACCATCGACGAAAGCGGCATGGCCAAGACTGCGGCGCGCAAACTTGAAGTGGCGCAGCGCATTTTTGACATTGTAGTCGGGCGCTGGGGCTTGCGTGCCGAAGACCTGCTCTTCGATCCACTGACTTTTACCATCGCTTCGGGTGACGAAGATTCACGCAAAGCCGGCATCGAAACGCTGGAAGGGATTGCGGCGATTAAGCGTGAACTCCCCGGCGTCCGCACCCTGCTCGGACTTTCGAACATCTCGTTTGGGCTCAAGCCCGCGCCCAGACAAATTCTCAATTCGGTGTTCCTCATCGAAGCAATGCGGTACGGACTCGATGCGGCGATCTTGAACGCGGCCAAGATCATTCCGGTGCACAAACTCGACGAGGCCGATCTGGCGGTGACGCGCGATCTCATTCACGATCGCCGGCGCGAAGGTTACGATCCTTTGTTTGCATTTATCGAGCGCTTCGAAGCGCGTGGTCAAATTGCCGGCGCGGCGCAGGCCGACGAAATGGCGCTGCCGGTCGAAGAGCGACTCAAGAAACGCATCGTCGACGGCAAAAAACTCGGCCTCTCGAGCCATCTCGACGAGGCGATGCAAAAACACTCGCCGCTTGAGATTATCAATCAGATTTTGCTCGACGGCATGCGGACGGTTGGTGAACTGTTCGGATCGGGGCAGATGCAGTTGCCGTTTGTGCTGCAGTCGGCCGAAACCATGAAAGCGGCGGTCAGCTATCTCGAGCCCCACATGGAGCGCGCCGAGGGATCGGAAAAAGGCGTGATGGTGCTGGCGACGGTAAAAGGCGACGTTCACGACATCGGAAAAAATTTGGTCGACATTATTTTGTCGAACAACGGCTACAAAGTGCACAACCTCGGCATCAAGCAACCGGTGGATCAAATCCTCAGCGCTGCCGAAGAGCACAAAGCCGACGCCATCGGCCTGTCTGGCCTGCTGGTCAAGTCGACGGTGGTGATGAAAGAGAATCTCGAGTTGATGTCGTCGCGCGGCCTTACCATTCCGGTGGTCTGCGGCGGCGCGGCGCTTAACCGCGGCTACGTCGAAGGCGCGCTGTCGGAGGCCTACTCGACGGGAGAAGTCTATTACGGGCAAGACGCGTTCAGCGGGCTCAAGTTGATGGACGAGCTTTGTGGCCACGTCGAAACACGCGTCCTCACCGGACCCGGCCGCAAGCGGGCACGCGCCCGCTTCGACACCCGCGACGACAAAGAGCGCATCGCGCTCGCAGCATCGACCCGATATGTCGAGTCCGACATCAAGCCGGCGGCGCGAATTCCCGAACCGCCGTTTTGGGGAACTCGAGTCATCACCCCGAAAGAGATAAACTTGCGAGAAGTCTTTCCTTACATTAATCGACGCGTGCTATTTCGCGGTCAATGGCAATATCGCCGCGGTCGTCGGAGCGAGAACGAATACCGCCAATTTGTCAGTGAAATTGTCGAACCCAAATTTCACGGCTGGTGCCAGCGCGCGGCGGAACATGGCTTCCTCGAGCCGAGCGTCGTCTATGGTTACTTCCCTTGTGCGGCCGAAAAAAACCAGTTGATCATCTATTTCCCCGATGGAGATCGTCGCGGCGAGGAGTGGTTGCGCTTTGATTTTCCGCGCCAGCCCGACGGGCGCCATCTTTGTCTCGCCGATTTTTTTCGCCCGGCCAAGAGCAGCGAGCGCGACGTGGTCGCCTTTCAACTGGTGACCATGGGCAAGATCGCTTCTGAAAAGGCGGACGAGCTATTCAAAGCCGATCGCTACGACGACTACTTACACTTTCACGGCCTCGCGGTGGAGACCGCCGAAGCGCTGGCCGAATTTTGGCATCGCCGCATCCGCCACGAGCTCTCGATACAACAAACCGACGGCGTCACCATCGAAACGCTATTTTCACAAACCTACCAAGGCAGTCGCTATAGTTTCGGCTACCCTGCCTGCCCGCGTCTCGAGGACCAAGTGCAAGTTTTCAAACTACTTGCACCCGAACGCATTGGCATGAGTTTGTCGGAAGAATTTCAACTGGTGCCGGAGCAGTCCACCAGCGCGTTGGTGGTACACCATCCCGAAGCGCGCTACTTCAGCATCGTCGGCACTTGAGGTAAAATCGAAAGATTGTGACCTCTGCTCCCCGTCAGCTACCCGAACAGATTGGCCCCTATCGCATTGTCGATGTTCTCGGCGAAGGGGGCATGGGCGTGATCTACCGAGCCGACAGCGAACATGGACCGGCTGCGGTCAAAACCGTTCGCGCTCCGAATGAACGCATGCTGTCGCGGATGCGGCGCGAAAT
>JAHFDU010000323.1 GCA_023248835.1 Myxococcales bacterium
TGTTATAGCCAAAAGGATATACTCAAGAGGTGCGAGTACTCTTCTATGAATCGCCTGGCGGTCGAAGCCCAGTTGAGGAGTTCATTGAAGGGCTTTCGAAGGAAGACCAAGCACGCTTTGCAGACGTTTATCAGGGCATTTCGGATCTCGGCGTCCGCTGTCCGAGGGTTCGATTCCGTCAGCTGCGGGGAAAACTCTGGGAAATAAAGTTCTCTGCGAACGGCGGAGGCTATCGGATCGGTTACGTCATGATGGACAAGGACAGTATGGTATGGCTGCACGTGTTCAAAAAGGCGACGCAGAAGACGCCGATCGCCGATTTGAAGTTGGCCGAAAGCCGAATGAAGGAGCTGAGATGAAAGCGAGAAAAGGCAAGACCAAAGCGGCAGTCGGTTTTTTCAAGCGTCTGCTCAAGGATCAGGAGATCAGACTTTTTTATGAAGAGGAGCGAGCCAGGAGCACGATTGCTATCGGGGTTCGCGCCGCGCGAGCCCAAGCCAAACTTACTCAAACCCAACTGGCGAAGAAGATCGGCTCTACTCAAAGTGTGATCGCCAGACTTGAGAGTGGTACCGACTCGAGAGTGCCATCGCTGTCGCTGCTGGCGCGAATCGCTGCAGCGTGTAACGGAACCTTGCAACTAGGATTCATTTTTAGTCGAGCGTAGAACAGCAACCTGCCTCAGCGATAGGGACCTGACGACACGCCTTGCGCGCCGCGCGTCGCGAGCTCCGCCGCCAGTGTGCAAGCCGCTTTTATCCGAACCGTGTTGCTTTCGAAGCCGCTAAATAAAATGGTGACCTCGTTCTCGTTGACCAGCAGCCGATCAGGACGACAGACCTCGATTTGTTGAATGAGGGCCGCGGTGAGAAAGTTCTTCGCATCCGGTGAAATGCGCAGGAAGTATGCCCCGTCGAAGGAGGGATTGTCGACGGCGATCTCGGTCAGCACATCGCCCCACTCGGGATGGTGTTTGCAGGCGCGGGCGCATACGGCGACCTTGGTGCTATCGAGGCCGACGCGTCGGCAGCGCAGGCG
This sequence comes from Myxococcales bacterium, assembly GCA_023248835.1. Taxonomy (GTDB): domain Bacteria; phylum Myxococcota_A; class Polyangia; order Palsa-1104; family Palsa-1104; genus JAHFDU01. The sequence continues at coordinate 1,039 of JAHFDU010000323.1, forward strand.
AGTGAAAAGGTGCGAGTGTGCTTTGTCGATGTGCTCCTGCCAGCCATCGATGGTCACCGCCACACCTACTCTGGCGACTTCAATCGCAGTGCTGCCATCGGGAGTCCAGACACCACCTCCGCCCCGAAATTCGCCATCGAGTGCCTGAGCCATTGTCTGCCACTCGCTATAGAGCTCACGTCCACGATTGGCGATCCGGCGAGCCAGTTCGACGGCCTGTTGGTGCTGATCAAAAGACAGAGGCTGCGAGCGGATTAGATGGAGTTGACCACCTGTTAGCCGCAATTCGACGTATTCGACCAACGCCAAGAGCTGGTCGCAAATGGGCTGGTTCAACCAGGTGCGCGCAAACGGTACATCATTGGCCTTTAGACTAAAGCGATCATCGAAGCGCGGGTCGCCGATCATGTTGGTGTCTTCCATGCCGAGCGATCGACCGATCGGATAGTAGGTTAGCTTTTCGATCTCGAGCGCCAGTCCTGAGCAGCCCAGCACCTTTGCAGAAACAAAGGCGGCAGATTCATTAGCAAAATGTTCGCGGACGCCAACCCCATGTCTCGGGAGCGAGAGCAGCGGTGGCAGCACGCTACCGGTGGGCAACGTGGCTGCTTGCGCGAAGGCGCCTTCGAGGGCTTTGACTGCTTTGCCCTTGGTGTACGGATTACCTTGCCGCTCAAGGAGGTGAATCCCGAGGAGAGTGCAAGCACAGACAAATCCCATAAAGATTGCTGCGTTTGAAGAAAAGAACAAACCTACGGCGAGGAGGCCCAAAGCGCCAACTCCAAGAATTAGATTCGCAGTGCGCACGTCCGATGGCGGAGAAAACAGGCTGACTCGAATACCCCCCTCAACTGGATCTATCGAGCCCTGAACATAGAGAGAATCGTCTTCCCCCTCGGTGTTAAAGAGTTGGAACCGAGTGGAGGCAATCTCAGTGCGGTAGCCAGGGCCTACCATGGTACAAAGCATCTTGAGGCCCTCAAGGGGCGTAAGTCGATAATATCGGTGAATTGGGCGATCGGTCCTGGGCATTCGAAATTAGATTATACGCAGCCGATGTCGATAGTGATAATTCTCGGCATGAGGCGCCGCCGGGTAAACATCGTATTGGATGGTGTTAATTGTGAATTGCGTAATGCTTTTGCATAAATATTAATGCTGCTATTGACAGGGTCGAGTTTATTCATTGAATTGACGATCCTGCTTTACATTTCCCAAACAAAATCCTAACGTTCGCCCATCTGAGCCAGCAGGCGGCGGCGGGATAGCGGTTTTCAGGCCCTTGGACCGGTTCAGATAGGGCCAGATGATTGGGACTTCGGTGAACCCAACATGGGCGAAATCGATCCGGTCACGACGCTAAGCAGGATACTGGTTCTCACCCCTGGTGAGCGGCCGGACGTTGCGCTCTTGCTCGGCATCGGCGCGACCGCGACGCCCATCCTCGATCTCGGTCGCGATGTGGAAGCGCGCGCTCGAGCCCTTGAAGCACTCGAGCAACGGATCAAGAAAACTTTTGGCGTGCGCGTGCCGCAGTTCGTCGACTTCGACGTCGCTACGCTGCCGCCTCATGCCAAAATTGTGGTCCGCACGGTGGACCAGTATCTGGCTGCCGCGCCCGGTCGCATCTTGATTGTCCAAGTGACTTCGCTCGTCGAAGCACGCGCTGCAGTCGAAGCCGGTGCTGCCGGCGTCATCGCCAAGGGCAACGAAGCCGGCGGCGCGGTCGGCGAAGAGTCGTCGTTCGTGCTGCTGCAGCGATTGGTGCAGGAAATTTCGCTACCGATTTGGGTTCAAGGCGGCATCGGTCTGCACACTGCTGCGGCTTGTATTGCCGGCGGCGCACGCGGCGTGGTGCTCGACAGTCAACTCGCTTTGGCCAAAGAGTCTTCCCTGTCGGAAACGGCTCGTCGGTTGATCTCGTCCATGGATGGCAGCGAGACGGCGGTGTTTTCCAATACACGCGTTTTCTTTCGTCACGGCATGGCGGCGCCCGACACTCGGATTTCCAGCGCCGATGTGGCAGCTCGGCTCGGCGACGGTCCGCAACAGTGGCTGCCGATCGGACAGGACGGCGCGTTTGCGCGCACTCTTACCGATCGGTTTTTAAACGCTGCGGCGATCGTGCGCGCGATCGATCGCCAAATCGATGCGCATTTGAACGCGGCTAAACGGCAGCCGACGCTGACCGCGCGAGCCCCGTTTGCGGCAGCGCATGGTCTCCGCTACCCGATCGTGCAGGGGCCGATGACGCGGGTCAGCGATCGGGCGGAATTTGCCGACGCGGTTTCGCAGGCTGGTGCGCTGCCGATGCTGGCGCTTTCGCTCTTGCGCGGTGACGAATTGCGAGCTCTGCTCGACCACACGCGGCGTCTACTTGGCGAGCGTGAATGGGGGGTCGGGATTTTGGGTTTTGTACCACCTGAACTTCGCGACGAGCAGCTCGCCGTGGTCATGGAGTACGCGCCGAAAGTTGCGATCATCGCTGGCGGAAGACCGGCGTTGGCGCGCTCGCTCGAGGAGCTTGGCACCGCCTGCTATTTGCACGTGCCGTCGCCGAGGCTACTCGATCTCTTTATCAAAGAGGGCGCGCGCCGCTTTGTTTTTGAGGGGCGCGAGTGTGGTGGCCATGTCGGTCCGCGCTCGAGTTTCGTGCTCTGGGAAAGCGCGCTAGAGACGCTCAGCCAATGCGAACACCCAGAAGAATTCAGTCTTATTTTCGCAGGCGGGATTCACGACGCGCGCTCAGCCGCGATGGTGGCGACGCTGAGCGCACCGCTCGGTGCGCGCGGCTGCAAGATCGGCCTTTTGATGGGAACCGCTTATCTATTTACCGACGAGGCGGTTTCAAGCGGTGCGATTTTACCCGGGTTCCAACAAGAGGCGATCGATTGCGATCGGACCACGCTGCTCGAAACTGCACCCGGTCACGCCACTCGCTGTGTTGATTCCGCCTATGTGCGGACATTCGAGTCCGCGCGCGCTCGTCTCGAGCAGGACGGCACCGACTCCAAAGCGATGTGGGTCGTGCTCGAGCAGCTCAATCTAGGGCGGCTACGCCTCGCGGCCAAAGGGGTGGTTCGTACCGGCGACGCGCTGACGGCGGTATCCGAAAGTGAACAGCGCTCAAGCGGCATGTACATGATCGGCCAGGTGGCGGCATTGCGCAACCAGACTCTGTCGATGTCGGAGCTACACCGCACGGTGTGCGAAGACGGCCAGGCGCTGCTCGAAGCATCCGCTCATCCTGAGCGAAGCGGAGCGAAGTCGAAGGGTGCGAGTCACGGCCCTTCGACAGGCTCAGGGCGAGCGGAATTGCGGATCGAGTCGGCGCGGCCGGCAAACGTAGCCATCGTCGGCATGGCCTGTCTTTTTCCCGGAGCGCCCGATCTCGAAACCTATTGGAAGAACATTCTTGCTGGCACCAATTCGATCACTGAAGTTCCCAAAGAGAGATGGGACAGCAGCGCCTATTTTGCCATCGACGGCGCCGGCGAAAAAACTGCTTCGAAATGGGGCGGCTTTTTGCAGCCGATCGCTTTCGATCCGCTGAAATACGGGATTCCGCCCAGGTCGCTGGCGGCGATCGATCCGGTGCAACTGCTTAGCCTCGAAGTCGCGGCGCGTGCGCTCGACGATGCGGGCTACGACAAGCGGGAGTTTGATCGCGAGCGTTGTAGCGTGATTTTT
>JAHFDU010000024.1 GCA_023248835.1 Myxococcales bacterium
ATCTGACCTCCGGCATGATCTAACTCTGCCTGGTTTGGGCACTCGCAGCCACTTTCTGCAGCGCGTTTTTTGCCTCTTCGCGGTCGTCAAAATGGTGTTTGGTTTTGCCGATGATTTGGTAGTCCTCGTGTCCCTTACCGGCGATTAGAACCACGTCGCCCGGCCGCGCTGCCAATATCGCCTGCTCGATTGCCTGGCGCCGATCCCTGACCACGACATGGCCGCGCCCAGCCGAAGACAGACTCGGCGCCGCCAGTGAAGGACTCGGTTGCTGGCGGACGCCGACCAGAATCATTTCAATGATCGACTCCGGCTCTTCGGTGCGTGGATTGTCGCTGGTGACGATGGCGATGTCGGCATCGCCGGCGACCACCCCACCCATCAGCGGTCGTTTTGTCCGATCGCGATCGCCGCCACAGCCAAACACTACAATCAAGCGCGCTCGCACAAAAGGCCGCACCGCGGCGATCGCCCGCTTGAGCGCATCCGGGGTGTGAGCGTAGTCGACAAATACGTCAACCGGCGCCGCCTGCGCCGACACCCGCTCAAGCCGGCCGGGAACACCGGGCACGCTGCCTAGCGCTCTGGCGATCTTTTCACCCGAAAGGCCAAGACCGATGCCAATCCCCACTGCGCCGAGCAAATTCTCGACATTGAACGTACCGGAAAGTGGAGAGACGATCTTGATCGCTCCTATCGGCGTGCGCAGATCCATCCGAATGCCCGCACGCGTCTGCTCGAGCTCGGCGACGGAGATTTCGACGTCCGATCGTTTGGCCGAAACCCGCAAGCAGCGCAAGTGCGTTGGCAGCTCGGCCGCGATGTAGTCGCCCTCTTTTCCGTCGACGTTGAGCACCGCAGTGCCGCCGCTCTTCATGTGCTCGGTGAACAGCCGCAGTTTGGCGTCGCGATAGGCGGTGAGGGTGTGATGAAAATCGAGATGATCTTCGGTCAAATTGGTAAACGCAGCGACGGCAAATTTGAGACTGAACAGGCGATCGGCCGCGAGCGCAATCGATGACGCCTCCATCGCCACCGCAGTGGTACCAGCCGCACGCATCTTGTCGAAGAGCCCGTGCAAGAGCAGCGCGGTGGGAGTGGTAAACGAAGCCTCTTCAGTGCGGCCGGCATAGCGATAGTTGACGGTGCCGATGACCCCGGGCTTTTCGCCCGCGGCTGCAAGCAATGCTTCGACCAAGAACGTAGTCGTGGTCTTGCCGTTGGTGCCGGTGACTGCGACTAGCTTGAGCTCGTCGGCGGGACGAGAAAATCGATTGGCAGCAATCAGCCCGAGCGCTTGCGATGAGTTCTCCACTTTGATTACCGTCGGTGGCAACGCTCCATCCGGAATCTTTTCCACTACCACTGCGGCGGCGCCTTGGCCTGTGACCTCGGCGACGAAACGGTGCCCGTCGCTATCTTGCCCGCGCAACGCGACAAATAGATCGCCCTTTTTCACCTGCCGCGAATCGTTGCGAACTTCCGAAATCTCTGCCGCGCGCGCCCGCTCATCGAGCGAATTCGCAAGCGGCACATCGCGCAGCAAGTCACCCAAGCGCATTGCCTCAACATACTATTTCTCGAGCCAGAACTCCCTCGGAAAGCAGGGCGTGCGCGTCAAATCCGCTCTCCCCTCGAGCCCGAGCCCGCGTGCCAGCCCGAGCCCGATCTGCCTGAAAGCCGGGCTCGGACTACGGGCCTGCGGTCCTGGGCTCGGACTCGGGCTCGACGGAGAACTGGCTTCGAACCCGCGTGGTTCGTAGAAATGAAAAATTTAGATGCGATTGCCCGTGCGTCAGCTGAGATCGGTGCTTGAACTATCGACACGAGACAGCTACGATCTGCGCATGCCTGATCCGTTTGCAGTCTGTTCGATGTGCCGCAAACCGATCGCGATGTATGGAAAGTTTTTCCGCTGCTCGGTGGCGACTTGCAACTCGGGGCGAATCAAATTGGTGTTCTGTGGCATCGGCTGCTGGGACGCGCACCTGCCAACCGCACGCCACCGCAACGCCTCCGCCCTCGAAGAAACCGCAACGCCGTCAGCAAAACGCTAACCCACCAAGATTGCAACTGTCGAGTGATCAACGAATGAAACGTTCCAGCTCGTCGGGGCTGATGGCGCCGGCGAATTCATGTTCGATTGCGCCGTGTGAATCAATCACTACCGTATGCGGGATGGCGCGGACGCCATAGGCGCCACCGACCTCGCCGTCGTCGAGCGCGATCGGCAGTTTGAGATGAAGGGCAGTGGCAAAACGCCCGACTTCGCTGGCGCCGCCATCGATGCTCACGGCTAAAAAGCGAACCTCGGAATGCACCGCTTGCAGACGGGCGTAGAGACCGTCGAGTTCGGGCAGCTCTTGTCGACACGGGCCGCACCAGGTCGCCCAAAAAAGCAGTACCAATCGGTGGCCGCGATACTGGTCGAGCCCAGCCTTGCCGCCCGAAAGCAGCGGCAGCGAAAAACTCGGCGCTGGCGCTCCGACGGCAAAATGGGAACGCGACGATCCGCGCCAAAGTTGCACCGCGAAAATCAGCGCAAACCCAACCGCCAACCCAACCGGCCCCAGCCCACTCCGATTTTGCATCGCGCTCATCCCATTCTCGTCGCTAGCATCTGCTTAGCCGCGCCGGCCAGCGCCGACGGGATGCCCTTGGAACGCGACAACAGCTTGAGCTCGCGCACTTGCAAATGGGCTAAAAATCGCATCGCCACCGGCAGCGGACACTTGGGATTGTTGCACAGCGCCACTTTGATGGCGCGCAGCCGCACCCAGGTGCGCTGGTTGGCGATGTAGCGAATCACCTCCTCGTCGAGCTGCCGGTTCGAGGCGTAATATTGCACCTCGCTCGGACTGACGCCGGGGGAGCGAATGGCGGCCATCGCCACCAGCATGTTGCGATCGCGAATCAGCACCGCGCGCGCAAACGCATTGCCTAAAGTGGCGAGGCGAATTTTGGCAGCGGGAGAAAGATCCTCGATGCGCTGTTTCTTCTTGCTGACGTCCTGTTTGTGGATCTCGTCGACCTCGCCGGTGGCTTCGAGTTCGGCGCGCGCGGCTTCGGCCTCTTTGCGAGCGAGCTCCTCTTCCGGATCAAGTGCCTCCAGCTCTTCGCCTGACGCAGCGACTTCGGCGGCGAGACGAAATGCTTGGTCGCCCCGCGCCGCCTCGGCTTCGTCGAGTGGTGCGCCCGCGATTTCACGCGCGATGTCGGAAAACGCCGGGATGCCGTGGACGGTGATGCCATGCCGCACCGCCAACTCCACTGCTCGCTGTGCGGTCGACATTCTGGTTTTGGGGTTGAGATAGAGCGCGGCAATGATCTCGGGTGCACGCAACAGCCGCTCTTCATTGCGGGCGATGATTTCGAGCTCTCTTTCCTGACAAACTCTGGCCAAATGTTGAAACGTCTCGTCGGCGACCGCACGGTTGAGCAGCACCACCTGAAGCAGCGCCGTTTGGTCGAGCAAGCGACGCGCAAAAAAATCGAGCACGCGACGATCGATCGGATCGGCAAGTCCGCCGGCGAGAATTTTTTCCGGTAGGCTAGCAGCAGTTTGTCGCGCCGCTTTTTGCACCGCCGGATCGGCGTCGAAAGTAAGCTGGTAAACCGCGGTCAAAAGATCCGCCGGCCCGAGCGGGGCCAGCCCGCGCGCCGCCATCGTCCGCATTGCCGCCGGAGCCTTTTCACCTGCCACGCGCTCGACGGTGGCGGGCAACTTTTCCAGCGCGGTGAGTTCAAGACTCATGCGTCTCGACTGTTGCGTGCGTGAATGAGGCGCAGTCCCTGCAGCGTCAACATCTCGTCGCTGGTCTCGATGGTGTTGCTCTCTTTTGCTATCAGCGGCGCCAAGCCACCGGTTGCGATCACCTTGCACGCAAACGGAAGCTCGCTTTGCATACGAGTGACGATACCGTCGACCAGCGCAACATAGCCAAACAGCAGACCTGATTGCATCGAATGCACGGTGTTCTTGCCAATCACTGACGGTGGCCGTGCGATTTCAACCCTTGGCAATTTGGCCGCCGCGCGATACAGTGCGTCGGCGCTGATGTGAATGCCGGGCGCGATCGCACCGCCCAAGTATTCGCCTTTCGGCGTCACCACATCAAACGTGGTGGCAGTGCCGAAATCCACCACGATGCAGCCTTGGCGCAGTCGCTCAAACGCGGCCACCGCATTAACAATCCGATCGGCGCCAACCTCGCGCGGGTTGTCGCACAAAATCGGCATGCCGGTCTTCAGTCCGGCACCGACGACCAAGAGCGGTGCGGCCAACACGTTTGAAAAAAAGCGATCGACCGCAAACAGCGCAGGTGGCACGACCGTCGCCACGATTCCTGCCGACACTTTCTCTTTGATGTCATCGAGTGAGAACAGCGAATGCAAAAGTGCGGCATATTCGTCGCTGGTGCGCGCGGCTCGGGTCTCGATCCGCCAGTGGGCAACAAGCGTCGTGTCGGCAAATGCGCCGATCACTGTATTGCTATTGCCAATGTCAATCGCCAGCAGCATGGCGAGAATCTATCATGGCAAAAGGCGCAGTGCCTTGCAGTGGCGGGGCCGCACCGCGGCAAAGTGGCGACGATCGAGTGTGATCACCAGTTCGGTTTTGAGGCGTTCGGCGAGAACAATGACCGAGGCGTCGGTGCCACCGAGTGGAAAATCGCCGTAGCGCTCGGTCAATTCGCCAATGCGTTTGTAGTCCTCGACTGCCGGCGCGGCAACGTCGCACTCCTCTAGACTACGCAAGAAAGCGCCTTCGACCTTCGGCCCGAGGCGGCTGCCGATGAGACAGGTGACCTCCGCTACTACCAACGCAGGGATCACCAGATGTACACCGGGAGTTGCCAAGGCCTCGACGCACTCTACGTGATCGGCGTCGTCCTCATCGACAGCGGCATACAAAGGGCCGGTGTCAACGACGGCGAACAGACAGCGTCCAGTCTTTCGCCAAAATCTTCTCCGCATCGCGGGCGGTATGGCGATGTCCACTCCTGCCCAGCCCGGCGAATGGCAGCCGATCTTTGGATCGCTTTTTCGTTCCGAAATGGGTGGCGAGAGCCCTTCGAACCACTTCCGAGATCGAAGTCGCCCGCCGTTCGGACTCGCGTTCGAGCAGCACCGCAAGCTCTTCCGGAAGGCTGATGGTGATGCGACTCATAACTTCATACTATATGAAAACCGATGATTGTCAACCTCGGGACACTCTGACCGCCCATGGACCTTCTGACCTTCAGCCTGGTTTCAAAACTCCTCGCTCTCCGACCTCTGAACCGCTAAGCTTCGCCTCCCGTGTCTGCCAGGCGCCGCACGCTGCTGGTTTTGCTCGCCCTGTCGTGGCCGCTTTTGGCGCGTGCCAGCGACTCCGGTGTTGATGCGGGTGTGGACGCGGGTTCGGTTGACGCAGCGTCGGACGCCATGGTTGCGCTGCCAGCAGCAGCGCCGACACCGCCCGCGTTCAGTGAACTCGATGGACGGGTGTTTGAGCGCGGCAGCATCAACGGGCTCAAGGAAATTCGCCTAGAAGTTGCTACTGGCGAAACGACCACCACCGACGAGCGCGGCCATTTTCATTTGCGGGTTCCGGCTGGCGCAGTTGAGCTGGTGATCATCAGTGATAGCCACGAGCCATTGCGGGCAAAAGAGCTGCTCAAGCCGGGACAGCTGCGCCAAGTGGAATATCGATTGTTGCCGCTCAAGTCGCATCGCCGCTACGAAGCCACGGTGCGCGCCGAGGCTCGCCACGACACTTTTCATCTGACGCTGCGCGACGACGAATTGCAAAAACTGCCAGGCACGCTCGGCGATCCATTTCGGGTGATTGGCACCCTGCCGGGGGTGTCGACGCCGATTCCGGTATTGCCCTATTTTGTTGTGCGCGGCGCCAGTCCCGGCATGACCGGCTTTGGCACCGGCGTGGTGCACGGCCGGCTCATCGATCGGCTCGATTTTTATCCTGGCAGCTACGACGTTTCGTTTGGCCGCTATGCCGGCGGCATCATCGATTCCGAAACTCGGCCAGCGCGCAAAGACGGCTATCACGGCGAGGTCGAACTCCGTTTGTACGATGTGTCAGCCTACGCCGAGGGTGCGCTGCCGCGCGGCGTTCGACTCGAACTGTCGGGCCACTACGGTTATCCCGGCTTTCTCATTCACGCCTTCGACCCCAACATCGATCTCGAGTACGGCGATTTTCAAGGAAGGCTCGATTGGCGCGGCCTGACAGTGGAGGCGCTCGGCTCGTACGACCAGTTTTCCGCTGCGCAAGACACGCTCAAGGCAGGCCTTGTGAAGACCTCGGCCGATTTGCACTTGGCATTTTATCGCTTGCAGATCCGCGATCGCGAACGCATTCGCAACATCGACATGGAAGCGGCGCTGGTGGGCGGCATCGATGAGATGGGCACCTTGGGCGGCATTGGCGTGCGAAAATTGTCGTTGGCGGCGCGCTACAACGTTCGCGCCCGTTTTCGTCGCTTTCAGATTTTGGCCGGCATCGACGGCGAACTGTCGCGGTTTACGGCGCAAAATTTTGATCCCGGCATCGGCGAGAGCTCACCCGATGAACTGGGCGATCTGGCCGGTGGCCGCGATGGCCAGGTGCTCGGCGCGTTTGCGCAAACCTCGGTCGATCTGGTGCCGAGTCGTTTGCAAGCGACGCTCGGCGTGCGCGGCGATCTGTATCATGCCTCCGGCACCACACTACTCGGCCTCGATCCGCGGCTGCAGATGCGCGCCAAACTTTTGCCCTGGCTCGAGGTTTCCGGCGGCATTGGTCTGTACCAGCAGCCGCCGACTTTTCCAGTCGCGCTGCCCGGCATCGACACCTTTGGGCTGCAGCTCGGACTGCAGCGTTCGTGGCAGGGATCAACCACGGTCGAGGCCAAAATGCCGCAGGCGCTGTCGTTTTCGCTCACCGGTTTTTACAGCAAACTTACCAACGCCAACGACGCCGTGCTCGACATGGGCGCCTCCAACTGCACTGCGCCGCCGTCGGATTCGCTCACTGGGCTGCCGGCGCGCCTCACCCGACAGGTCGACGGCGATGCCTACGGCATGGAATTGATGCTGCGCCGCAACAGCGGCCGCTTGACTGGCTGGATCGCTTACACCCTCAGTCGCTCCGAAAGAATTTTTGGTTGCGGCGTGCGTCCAGCCGATTTCGACCAGACCCATGTGCTCAACATTGTTGCCCAGGTGCGGCTGCCCTGGCAGCTGCTTTTCGGCGGGCGCTTTTTTGTCTCGACCGGGCGGCCCTACACTTTTACCGATACTTCCGGACTGTTTGGAAGTCAGCCCACCCGCAACAATGCGCGCTTGCCCGACTACTTTCAGCTCGATTTGCGGCTCGATCGCGAATGGGTTTTTCAAAAATGGGCGCTCGCGGCTTTCGTTGAAATTGTCAATCTCACCTATTCGAAATTCTATCTTGGCGCCAACATCCGCGGCTCAAGCGGCGCGACGGCGATCATTGGCGACGATGTCGGCACCAAGACCGCTTACAATCCGGCCAACGATGGTTTTCATTTTATTTTGCCGTCGGTCGGCCTGCGTGGGCGTTTTTGATGCGCGCGAACTGTATCGCGTGCCGATTCCGGCAAAAGAGTTACAATAGACCGATGCGCGGCGCTCTTCTTCCCACGCTGGTTTTTTTCGGTTGCAGCTTGAAATTCGGCGGGCCTCCTCCGGTGCAAATTCAAGTCACCGGATATCCCCCCGACACCTCGGTGCTGCCGCGAATCAACAAAGGACCAGCGACGGCAGTCAGAATTCGGTACGGCGCTGGCGGTGCGCCCTACGCGGTCTTCAAGGAAGTTTACGACAACACCATAAGAGTGGTGGATCTTTCCAATCCCCGCCGCGACCAAATCCTGTCGGCGACGCACCTTTATGCCGACGAGAGCTATACCGAATTCTACCTGGTAAATGAGCCGCCCGACGCGGTGTCGGGAGTCACCGCCGCTGAACTGACCATACACTATCCCGGCGAAAGCCAATCGCCGGCGAAGAGCGCTCCCCTCTTTCCGGTGAAAGCCGGACCAGGCAAGTTTGTTCACGGCAACAATGATGCGTTTGTTTATTGGGCGTTGAGCCCTGCCACCACCACTTTTCCGGTTTTCGTCGGTGGTGGCGATACCGAGCCGCTGGAGTTTCCGGCGATGCCGGGAGTCGAGCCCACCGATCCATTTGTGCTCGGCACCCTCAGATTTTCCAACGACGGCAAATCGCTCTTCGCTCGCGACGCGGTGGGCGATCTGGTAATCCATTCGATCGACAAGACGAATCTGTTGCCAGACCGCGATCTGGGCGTGCAGCCTAAACAATTTTATTTGGAGGCTGACGACGGCAGTGTGCTGCTTACCTGTGGAAAAGGTGGATTGCGGTACGTGTATCTCGATGGCACGCCCGACAAGGTGCTTGACTCTGAGTGTGATGAACACAACGGAGTGGGCGTAGACGATCACCATTTCATTTACAGCGCGTCCGGTTCGCTCTACTCGGTGCCCGACGATGGCAGCGGGCCGCGCGAGCTCATTCAGCAGCTGGGAACCCATCTGATTGGTCCCGGTTACGTGCCCGGTAGTAAGATTCCGATCTACAGCCGCGACAATGAGGATCGCTATTTCGGCGGCGCTGGCGACGGCTGGATCGGTTCGCAACGCTTTATAGAACGGGGCCGCGCGTTGCATTTTTCTGCCGACAACCAGCGGCTGTTTTGGCTCGATCGAGCAGCGACTCTTTTTGGCGCGGGAGATCTGATGACTGCGCCCATCGATGGCGACCATCACGTCGGTGCGGCCATGCGATTACTGTCCAACTGCCTCTCTTATGCTCAGCTTGGCCAAAATCGGTTGCTGGTGTGGGACAAAGCGGCTTTTCATGGGATCCAGGAGCGTCTCATCGTGGTTGATCTAGACACCATGTCGGCCAAGTGGGTGGCCACTGCGGCCGACGGTTATCAATCGATCAAGCCCTGGGATCCGAAATCGGACCTGCTGGTCAATGTCATCACCGGTCCACAGCGCTACGACATCGTGCGCATGTCGGTGCCACCTAAGTAGCCAGATGGATCAGCTGATCCAATGTCCCTACTGCGGCGAAGCGATCGAACTCGAAGGCGATGAGAGCGGCGGCTCAAGCCAACAGTACGTCGAGGATTGCCAGGTCTGTTGCAAGCCGATGGCGGTGCACGTCGCCGTCGACGAGGACGGTGGCGGCAGTATCCAGGTGTCGCGTCTCGACGATTGAGCGCGATTCGTACATGTGTCGGGTGCCGGTGCTTGTCCTGGGCTGGTCGACGGGATAGTTTCGTACCGTGGACAAGCCGTTTAAGATCGTTTCGTCCTACGAGCCGCGCGGCGATCAACCGACGGCGATCAAAGAGCTGGTCGCCGGCCTCAAACGCGGCGACAAACACCAAACGCTGCTCGGCATCACCGGATCGGGTAAAACGTATACCGCGGCTTGCGTCATCGAAAAAATCCAAAAGCCGACGCTGATCATCGCCCACAACAAGACCTTGGCGGCGCAGCTGTACGGCGAGTTTCGCGAACTGTTTCCGGAAAATGCGGTCGAATATTTTGTTTCTTACTATGACTACTACCAGCCCGAAGCCTACGTCGTCGTGTCCGACACCTTCATCGAAAAAGATTCGATGATCAACGAAGCCATCGATCGAATGCGCCACTCCGCCACTCGGGCGGTGTTGTCGCGCCGCGACACCATCATTGTCGCCTCAGTGTCTTGCATCTACGGCATCGGCGATCCTGGCTATTACCGCGACTTGGTGATTTCGCTCGAGGTCGGGCAAGAGCTGAGACGCGACGCGCTGCTCCGGCGTTTGGTCGATCTGCAGTACGAACGCAATGACACCGATTTTCATCGCGGCACGTTTCGCGTGCGCGGCGATATCGTCGAAATCTTTCAGGCCCACGAAGAGGAGACCGCGGTGCGGCTCGAATTTTGGGGCGATGAAATCGAATCGATGTCTGAGATCGACCCGCTGCGTGGCAAGCTCAAACGCAAGATCGAAAGCGCGGCGATTTTTCCCAGCTCCCACTACGTCACCCCTACCAGTCAGCTGGTCAAAGCGATCGAAGAAATAAAAGTCGAATTGCGCCTGCGCCTCGGCGAGCTGTCGGCGCAGATGAAGTTGGTGGAAAAGCAGCGACTCGAACAGCGCACCATGTTCGACATCGAGATGCTCGAGCAGATGGGGCACTGCAACGGCATCGAGAATTATTCGCGCCTGCTCTCAGGGCGCCAACCGGGCGAAGCGCCACCGACGCTGATTGACTACTTTCCCAAAGATTTTTTGATGTTCGTCGACGAGTCGCACCAGACCATTCCGCAAGTGGCGGCAATGTACAAAGGCGATCGCTCGCGCAAAGAGACGCTGGTCGAATATGGTTTTCGTATTCCGGCGGCGCTCGACAACCGGCCGCTCAAGTTTGAAGAGTTCGAAAGCCGCATCAATCAGGTCGTCTATGTTTCGGCGACGCCGGGCGAGTACGAATTGAAACAGTGTGCTGGCGTAGTGGTCGAGCAGGTGATTCGGCCGACCGGGCTTATCGATCCCGAAATCGAGGTGCGGCCGGTCAAGGATCAGGTCGACGATCTTTTGGCCGAGATTCGCGAGCGCGAAAAGAAAAAAGAGCGGGTGCTGTGCACCACGCTGACCAAACGGATGTCGGAGGATCTGACCGAGTATTACGCCGACCTCGGAGTCAAAGTGCGCTATCTCCACTCGGATATCGAGACGCTTGAGCGTATCGATATTTTGCGCGACCTGCGGCGCGGCGAATTCGATGTGCTCATCGGCATCAATCTGTTGCGCGAGGGGCTCGATCTACCCGAAGTCTCGTTGGTGGGAATTTTCGACGCCGACAAGGAGGGTTTTTTGCGCAGCGCGCGCGCGCTGATTCAGACTTGCGGGCGCGCCTCGCGCAATGTCAACGGCAAAGTGATCATGTACGCCGACCGAATCACCGACAGCATGAAAGTGGCACTCGACGAGACCACCCGCCGTCGAAAAATTCAGACCGCTTACAACAAAAAGCACAAGATCACGCCCAAAACCGTACAGCGGGCCATTCTTGACATGTCGGGCTCGGTGTACAACGCTGACTATGTTGACCTGACCGGTCCGGTGGTGGCCAAGAGCGACGAGAAGTACGTCGCTGACATCGCGGTCAAAGACATTCCCAAGACGATTGCCGAACTGCGCAAACAGATGCACGCCGCGGCCGAAGATCTCGATTTTGAAAAGGCGGCAAAAATGCGCGATCGTCTGAAAGCCTTAGAAAAAGTGGAGCTAGCGCTGCGATGAAAAAAATAGAAATTGTTGTTAGCGTTCACGCCCCCCTGTCCGCGCACCCTGAGCGAAGCGCAGCGAAGTCGAAGGGCGAAGCAAGCCGAGTCTGCCCTTCGACAAGCTCAGGGCGAGCGGGCCGTGAACTTGTTTTGTTGGTGATTTTGTTCTGCGGCACAGCGCGCGCAGAAAAAACCGGCCCGCCACCGTCGCCGTCGATCCATCAACTGCCGGCCGAAGCGCAGAGCGAGTGGCGAAAAATTTCGGACTTCTGGATACACAATGATTTTGACAAAACCTTGCGCCACGGAAGTTTCAAACTCAATTGCAGCGGCTGTTCGTCGCTCTATTTGGCGGTCGAACTTTCGATCGACAAGAACGGCCATATCAGCGACGTTTCTGTGGTTGAACAGCCGGCGGCAGGATGCAAACACAGCGTGCCTTCTCATCTCAAGCGATCGCTTCAGCGTTATTTGAAGAAGCTGGCGTTTCCAGCTGCGCTGCGCGGCCGAACTTTCTCCGCCCGTCTCGGCAGCGCCCTGATGTGCTGAATCATAGCGGTCTCACCGCACGGCGCGAATCTGCTCTTCGGCGACAGCTCGTGCGGCATAGGCGAGCGCGGCCAACACGTCCTCTCGGGTCAATGCATATTCGTCGACGACTTCCTCAATCGACATGCCGCCAGCGAGTTTGCCGACCACAAGTTCCACTGGGACGCGAGTTCCCTCGATCACTGGTTTTCCAAAACGAACTTGGGGATCGACGACGATGCGCGGCGCAAGCTGCGTCATTCGGCCACCTCTTTAAGAAGTATAGCAGCTCCGCCTCGAATGTCAGTTCGAGCGAAACTCAATTTCCGTAGTGGTAACTGACGATGGTGTCGCCGATCGCGTAGTGCAAAGTTCCGTCGTCGGTGGAGAGCAGGTCGCTTTCGCCCTGACTGGTGGAGGCCAAAAACGCTTGACCTACAGCGTCGAGTTCGCCCCGCATTTCGATTGGCACTGCGGCTTTCGCGATAACACCCGTGGTGCGAGCCAGCGCGCCACTCTGACAGGCATCGACGATCGCCACCCGCAGATCGGCTCCGAGACCGCCGGGGCGATTCAGCAGATCGTCGCCGGAAAAAACCGAGCCGCCAGTGACGCTCTATGATCACGATAATCAAGATATCAAGATCCGTCCCCTCATTATAAACTTTAGTGATGCGGAAAATTGCGGTGGGGCTGCTCGGGCTCGGCAATGTTGGCGCCGGCGTGGTGAAGCTGCTCGAAGACAACGCCGAGGCCATCGGTCACCGACTCGGTGGCGCCTCAATTGATCTGCGTCGCGTGGTGGTGCGCGAGCTAAAAAAGCCGCGGCTGGTCGATATCGATCCAGCGCTTCTCACCACCGATCCATCCAAGGTAATCTCCGATCCCGAAATCAAAATTGTCATCGAGCTGGTAGGCGGTGAGACCGAGGCGCGCCGCTTTGTGCTCGAGGCGATTGCGGCCGGAAAGCACGTGGTCACTGCCAACAAGGCTCTGCTGGCGACGCACGGCGATGAGCTTTTTGCTGCAGCGGCCAAACGCGGCGTCGATCTTTACTACGAAGCGTCGGTCGGCGGCGGCGTGCCGATCATTCGCGCGCTGCGCGAGGGACTGGCCTCCGATCGCATTGACGAACTCATCGGCATCGTCAACGGCACTTCCAATTTTTTGCTCACCGCAATGACCGAAGAGGGCCGGCCGTTTGATGAGGTACTCAAGGAGGCGCAAGCCAAAGGCTACGCCGAGGCCGATCCGTCGCTCGACGTCGACGGCGTCGATGCCGCACACAAACTTTGCGTTCTGGTGCCGTTGTGCTTTGGCACTTCGATCAAACTCGAGGATGTACTGGTCGACGGGCTGCGCCATTTGACTCCGACCGATCTGCATTTTTCCGATCGCTTTGGCTACGTGATTAAATCGCTGGTAATCGCCAAAGATCACGGCGATTCGCTCGAGGCGCGGGTTCATCCAACCATGATCCCCAAACGATTTCTGCTCGCGTCGGTCAGCGGCGTCTACAACGCAATCTACGTCTCCTCCTATGCACTTGGCCATTCGCTCTACTACGGGCGCGGCGCCGGCATGATGCCGACTGCAGTCGCAGTGATTTCTGATCTCATCGAAGTCAGTCGCAATCTACTCGGCTCCGCTTCAGGCGGCGCGCCCTTGCGTCTCCAAGCCCCGGCGCTTAAGCGTTCATCGAAACGGATTCGCCAGGCCGGCGAATTGTTGTCGCGCTATTACCTGCGCTTTTCCGTCGACGATCGTCCGGGTGTGCTCGGCCAACTGGCACGGGTCTTGGGCGAGCAGGCGATCTCGATCAGCGAAGTGGTGCAGGAGCGTCACGCCGAGGGCCGTCCCGCCTCGGTGATCATGACTACACATGTGGCCAAAGAGCAAGACATGCAGGCGGCGCTCGCACTTATCAACGCGCTGCCGGTGAGTGCCGAGCCGGCGCGCCTGATCCGGATCTATGAGTAGGGCGATGCTCGTGCTATGCTGCCCCGCAGTTCGAAATCTGTAGACTCTCAACTCTAGACCCGAGGAATGATCAACCATGGCTGACATCGATCGCAATTTGGCTCTCGAGATGGTGCGGGTGACCGAGGCAGCAGCGCTAGCGAGCGCGCGCTGGATGGGACGCGGCGACGCCAAGGGCGCCGACAAAGCGGCCGTCGATGCAATGAGACACGCCTTCGACACCGTGTCGGTTCGCGGCACGGTGGTGATCGGCGAGGGCGAGCGCGATGAGGCGCCGATGCTCTACATCGGTGAGCAGGTCGGACTCGGCTGGACCTCGGCGATGGGCAAAGAGGACATTACTTCGCCGCGGGTTGACATTGCCGTCGATCCGCTCGAGGGCACCAACCTGTGTGCCACTGGCGCACCCGATTCGATTGCGGTGATCGCAATTGCCGACGACGGCCGTTTTCTCAACGCACCCGATACCTACATGGAGAAGATTGCGGTTGGGCCGGAGGCGCGCGGCGCCATCGACATGAACCGGCCGGCGACCTGGAATCTTGCCGCGGTGGCGGAAGCCAAAGGCGCAAAAGTGGGCGACTTGACCGCCTGCATCTTGGATCGTCCCCGTCACCAGCCGCTGATCGCCGAGGTTCGCAAGGCCGGCGCGCGCATTCGCTTGATCGGCGACGGTGACGTATCCGCCGCGATCGCCACCTGCAAGCCGAACACCGGCGTCGACATTCTGCTCGGCTCGGGCGGAGCTCCCGAAGGGGTGCTGGCGGCGGCGGCGATGCGCTGCTTGGGTGGCGAGATGCTCGGCCGTTTGCGTTATCGCAGCGATGAAGAGAAAAAGCGCGCCTTGCTGATGGGCGTGGTTGATCACGACAAGATCTATCGCGCCGACGAACTGGCGCAGGGCAACGTGATGTTTGCCGCGACCGGTGTCACCGAAGGCGCGCTGTTGCGCGGCTGCCATTTCTTTGGCGGCGGCGCCACCACTCACTCGGTGATCATGCGTTCGGCCTCAGGCACGGTGCGCTTTATCGAAGCGACGCACGATTTTACCCGCAAGCCCAATTACGACTGGCTCAAAAAAATCTAAGCCATGTGCGGAATTTTTGGCGCAGTGTTTGTCGCGCCGGGCGAATCCATCGACGTCGACCGAGCGGTGCGATCGATGGCGCATCGCGGGCCCGATGCACAGGGGACACACCGCCTGCAAGACGCCTGTTTTGGCCACACCCGGCTGCGCATTGTCGATCTAAGCGACGCAGCTGCGCAACCGATGCGCAGTACCGACGAGAAGATCGTTTTGGTGTTCAATGGCGAGATTTACAACCACCACGAATTACGTGCCGAGCTGCGAGCGCTCGGACACACCTTTCGATCGCGCTCCGATACCGAGGTGATTCTCGAGGGCTATCGCGCCTGGCAAACCGACATTGTCGAAAAACTCGACGGCATGTTCGCACTCGGCCTGTGGGACGCGGAGCGTCGACGTTTGTTGCTGGCTCGCGATCGCGCCGGCAAAAAGCCGCTTTTTTATTCTGCTCCGAGCGGGCGCGCGTTTCGTTTTGCTTCCGAGATCAAAGCACTGACCGCGTCGGGAGTGCCGGCCGTCGCCGATCATCAAGCGCTGCCGCAGCTGTTGTCGTTTGGCTACACGCCAGCGCCAGAGACGATGTTCAAGGGTGTTCGCCAACTGCCACCCGCCAGCACGTTGATTCTGCAGGAAGGGAAACCGCCTGAAATACGTCGCTTCTGGAAGGCGCCGTTCGCCGAAGCGCCGATCGATTGTTCAGTCGCCGAAGCGAAGTCTGAAGTGCGTCGTTTGCTCGAGGCCGCGGTCAAGCGCCGTCTCGAGGCCGACGTGCCGCTCGGCGCATTTTTATCCGGCGGCATCGATTCGACCATTATCGTCGGCATCATGGCGCGGCAGATGAGTCGGCCGGTGAAAACGTTTTCGATCGGATTTTCCGGCGATGCGCGCTACGACGAAACCCATTACGCACGTATCGCGGCGCGCGCCTTTGGTACCGATCACACCGAGTTTACCCTCGAGCCGTCGTCGTTTGATTTGGTCGAGCGGCTGGTCGAACTGCACGACGGTCCGTTTGGTGACTCTTCGGCGATTCCGACTTCGGTCGTCGCTGCGTTGACCAAGAAGCACGTCACCGTGGCGCTGACCGGCGATGGTGGCGACGAACTGTTTTGTGGCTACATCCGTTTTTTGGCCGCTGAGGCTGCCGAAAGGGTACCGCTGGTGTTGCGCCGCGTCGGCGGCCGGGTGGCAGCACTTTTGCCGCCGGCCTCGAGTGAACGACAGCTGCGCGCCAAGGCGCGTCGATTTCTCCTAGCGGCGGCGCTGCCGCTGAGCGAACGGGTGGCGCAATGGAGTTCGCTGTTTGCTTTCGATCTCGAGCAGCTGGTACGCAAAGATGTGCAGTCGACTCTGCCGATGGAAGCACCGCTTGCTTGGAGTCGCGCCATCTTTGCCGCGAGTGAAGGTGCTTCGACGCTGAGTCGCGTTCTTGATCACAACTTTGAGACCTACTTGCCCTATGATCTGCTGGTCAAAGCCGATCGCTCCTCGATGGCGCATGGGCTGGAAGCCCGTTCACCGTTTCTCGATACCGCCCTTGTAGAATACGTGGCGCGCCTGCCCGATCAGATGAAGCGGCGCGGCGTGACCACCAAGTGGATTTTGAAATCGGCGTTTGCCGATTTACTGCCCAAAGAATTGGTCAGCCGTCGCAAGATGGGCTTCGGCGTGCCGCTCGGCGCCTGGTTTCGCGGCGAGCTGCGCGAATATTTGCGTGACCACTTGTCACCGTCGGCAAAGATGTATGATCTCATCGATCGCAGCTTTGTCGAGGCCATGCTCAAGCAGCACCTCGACGGCGTTTGCGACCACGGCCACCGTTTGTGGCTACTACTTACGCTCGAAGTCTGGCTCCGTTCACTGTCAGCACGGCAGAAAAAAACCGAGCCATTGCCTTATGCCATGTGACACTTGATCGCGCTCGAGCTGCTGCTCGCGGCTGCGCCGTCGGTGGCGTTGATGGTTTTCTTTTATCTCAAAGATCGCTACGAACCGGAACCACGCGGTCACATTGCGGCGGCGTTTGCGCTCGGCGCACTGGTTTTTTTGTTGCCGTTTGCCGACGCTCATTTCGGCTTATGGGAGCGGGCGATGGGGCGCGAATGGCTTGCCTTGGGCGGCACTCCAGCGCGACTGTTCGAAGCGTTTGTAATGGCGGCGGGCACGGAAGAGTTTTCCAAATGGATTATTTTCCTGACGCTGATCTATCGCTGGCAGGAGTTCGACGAGCCATTCGACGGCGTAGTCTATGCGGTCGCAGTCGCGCTCGGTTTTGCCACCGTCGAGAATGTTCTGTACGTTCTGCGTGCCGGTGCGACAGTCGGCCTTGAGCGAGCGGTGTTAGCGGTACCGGCGCACGCGCTCTACGGTGCAGTGATGGGCTTTTACTTCGGCCGCGCCAAACTCGGCCAAGTTGGAACACGAAATAGGCGCATCATTTGGCTTATTTTTGCGCTGATCTTGCCGATGATATTTCATGGCAGTTTTGATTTCGCCGCGCTGGTCTTGCGAGGTTATTCGATGTGGATCCTTGCCGCCCTCTTCTCAGGGGCGTTGTGGGTATTTGTCCTACGTCGAGTCGAGCGCGCGGTGGCAGAGTCACCCTTTAAGCCGTCTGGCAGTGAAAGATAGGATCTGAAAATGCGTAAACTGATACCGTATTTATTGCTCTCCTTTTTCGGCTGCACCCGAGCTGCAAACCCGGCGTCAGCTGAGTTCGATCAGAAGTGGTCAAATTTGGTAAATGGCGGCAAATCGCCCGCCTATGTCGAGAGCGAGACCCACGGCAGCGGTCTTCTCGGCGAGGTCAGGCGCTCAGTTGATTCTCCTGCCGATCGCCACCAGGTGATGGCGGCGGTGCCGCGCTACCAAGGTGAGCTGCCTGACCAGGCCGCCGAAAACGTTGTCCGCCACAATCTCGGCGCGGTACGCGGCTGTTATGCGCTGGCCGAAAAACAGGGCGCCGGCACCGGCAAAGCAATCGTTACCATTGAGATCGACTCTTCCGGAGTGGTCCATAGCGTCGCGGTGGATGCGCCAGCATTTTTGTCCACTTCGCTGCCCGCCTGCGTCGGCGCCGCCACCCGCGCCTGGACCTTTCCCAAATTCACCGAGGGGCCGAAGCGGTTTACCTATCCGCTGGTATTTGCCGGCGGATAGTTTTAGCCCGGCAAGAGCACTTCCAGATCGGTCTTGCGGAAGTCACGATCGAGCGTGAGCAGAGGCTGGCCTTCGGTGCGCGCTAGCGCGTAAGCGAAGCAATCGCCGAGGTTGAGCGGATAGCGTAGTCGGGCTTCAGCGGCGATTTTCGCTTGTTCGAGGTCGGGCGCGACAAATCGAATTCCAGCTTCGAGGATACGGCGTTCGAGTATCGGAAAGAGGCGCGGCGCTCGATCACGAAGCAAGATCAGTGTTTCGGCAACATTCACCGTGCTCATGCACAGATCGGCTGCGTGCTGATTCATCAGATCGGATACCCGAGCGGCTCCTGGCTCGTCAAACAGCACTGCTAACAGGGCCGAAGTGTCAACGATCATCGTCGTCCCAGAGCTCATCTTCGTTGCGGAATCGGCGTTTGGTATTGCTAGGCGCGGCCAAGCCAAGTCCAATCCAGGACGAGAAGTCAACCGGCTCTGGCGGCGCCGAGCGGCCGACTGCCTCTTGCACGGCCAGTCGAATGGCTTCCGACTTGTGGCGGAGGTTGCGCAGCTTCATCAGCCTTTTCAGATCACGGAGAAAGGCGGCGGTGGCATTGAGATTGATCTGAGCCATGATCTATACATATCATGTACATGACAAAAAATCAACAGCGCATGAGCCCAGCGGTTCGTTGCTTTCGTGGGTGGGCGGACGCTCAGCAATCATGGCAATTACTGCCGCTGCAACAGCGGCATCAGATAGTCGATGTCGGAGACCGGCGACGGCGACCGATCGGTTTCGGCCGGACCGCATTCATCCGGCACCGGGAACACCGGGTCGGGAATACTGGAACGGAACGGGCTCGGGGTCATCGAGTCCCACGGCTGCGGTGGTTTCCATTGACTATCTCGGTTGGCATCGACAAAAATCGGATTGGTCAGCGCCCACGGCAGCATTTCCCAGCTGTTGTTGTGGGAGAATTCACCGACGACGTCGCCGGGCAGCGGCTGCGTACCGGTGGCGATGACGACGATCCAGCCGTCGGTGAGAAACGGCTCTACAAAATTAGTCTTGAAGACCGGTCGCTGGCCCGGCACCGGTGAGAAGTTGTGCTTCTCTAAGCCATTGACGTAGACCTTGACGGCGTCGACCTTCATCCAGCCCGGCGCGTCGACGGTGATAGCGACGCTGACTTGGCCGGCCACCGCCGGCATCACCGTGTCGCCGATGTCGGCACCATCCACCGTGAGCTCGACAAAAGGCCCGGTGGAGGCGACGGCGCGATGGTTCAAGATGGCTTGCGACAGCAGGGTGCCGGTGGTCTCGCCCGGTGAATCATTTGGCATCCGCAACCAGGTTCGGGGATAGCCGCCGCGGGTATTGTTGACCTTATGGGTGTCCGAATTGCCGAGCGCGGTGACACGATAGCCGCCGTTTAAGAGGAAAAACCAATCGGCCAAAAGCGCGCTGTAAGCATCCGACCGCGCCCAGTAGCCGCTCGAGATTTCAAGCGCATCGAATTGACCCGCGGTCGAGAGTACCGCCGGCAACGGATGGCCGGTGCCGGCGCCCCAGCCGATGTTGGTGAAATAGCCGAGGTCGCTGCCTGGGGTCCAGGGATGGTTTACCGCCACCACTGTGGTGCCGGGGATAAGCGCATGATGGTAAGCGAAGGCAGTGGTCGGATCTTGGCAATTGGCGCCGACGATTTGGCCGCAATTGGTCGACCAGCCCAGGGCGCCACCAGTGGTGGGATTGTTGCTGTCGTAGGGGATGGGATAGGCGCCGCCATGGCCGGGGCTAAAATTGAACTCGTTGCCGACGATGGTGCCGACAACGTCGTTGCCGTAGCTGAGCGAAGCGATCGTCGGCCCGAGGTCAGTGGCAACGTTGTGATCGGTGGGCACGATCAACTCAACTCCGTTTGTCACCATCGAGACCACCCGTGCGTCGAGCGGAATCTTGCTGTCAAAACTGCGACCGGTGTGAACGTGCATGTCGGCCGAAAGCCAACCGCGGGTGTCAACCGAGTGATCGAGCTCAGCGGTTACCATCTTGGGGTGATCTTCCACTGTGACATCGGTCTCGACTGCCTCGTATTCTGGCCCGCGAGTGATAAACAGGCTGTAGCGCCCCTGAGGTACCGTGACGACGCCAAA
>JAHFDU010000324.1 GCA_023248835.1 Myxococcales bacterium
AAAGTCGTGGTCGCACCGAAGACGTAATCTCGAAAACTGGCTAAACAACGGGGTTATTATGGGACGTTGGACGATATCGATTTGCATAAGTTTGTTGGGATTCGTTGGATGTG
The DNA here is from genome assembly GCA_023248835.1 of Myxococcales bacterium. Lineage (GTDB taxonomy): Bacteria > Myxococcota_A > Polyangia > Palsa-1104 > Palsa-1104 > JAHFDU01. The sequence goes on from JAHFDU010000324.1 coordinate 114, forward strand.
CCACCGTCGACGTAAATGGTGTAAAAGTTGGCGAGGACATGTGGCGCAAAGACGACGCAGAAATACGTCGTCGAGTCGCATTCGAGACCCACTGCCGACCCGAAAAAATTACCCTGACATTGATTGACACTTGGTCTGGCAATTATCCGCCCATCGCAGGCACCGTCGGAGTGAATGCTTGCAATAAGACCCTCGTTTACAAACGAGTCTATGGAACAGGCTGGGTCCTCAACTCCAGTGGCGAGGATCGCTAGGGGCGCTGTTCCAAATCGATCAAAGTATACAGACGTTCAGATCGCGGCGAGCACATGGGGGCACGACAAAACTGTGACGGGCGGCGACGGGCACGGTAGCGGTGACTGATACGGTCACTGTCACCGCTACGGCTACGGCCACGGTCACGGTCAGCGATACGGACACGGATACAGTCACGGCCACGATCACGGCAACGTAAACATCCATAGCAAAACCGCCCGACGTACTTGACGTTTCGTCAATTCTGTCTATGATAGTAGATCAGGTGAGCGAGACGCTGCAGATCATTCGATCTCTGGCTCGACAGGGTCGAGTGGTTTTTAGCAGCCATGCTGAGGAGGAGGCCCGTCGTTCAGGCATTGCTCTTGAGGACGTTGTGTTTGCTTTGGCCCGTGCGACCAAGTGTGGTTGGCAGCCAAAAGCGCAAACATGGAAAGTAAAGGGCAAAGATCGGTTCGATGTCACGATGGTAATCATCGTCGACATTCAAGACGATCTGGTCGTGGTCACCGTATTTGACTGAGGAGATCGCAGATGAACAAATGTATTCGATGTGGAAACAAGAAGTTTCGTTCGATGCCGCACCCGCTCAAGCAAGAACTGGACGGTCACCTATTTACTGCAACCGTGCCGAGTAAGAAATGTACACAGTGTGGTGAAAGCTACTTCGATGCAGAGGGCGGAATTCTTTTCCAACAGGCCATCGCCCAAAAACTAATCGATATGGGGACAAGCAGTGGCGCGGCCTTCAAGTTTCTGCGGAAGACCCTTGGCATCAAAGCCAGTGATCTTGCTCCACTGCTCGACGTCGCTGCCGAGACCATCTCGCGATGGGAGACTGGCGAGAGGGCGGTGGATCACGCAGCGATGGCCCTCTTAGGCGTCTTGGTGGCGGAAAAACTAGACGGGCGTTCCACCACTGTGAATCGCTTGCGTTCGATGCGCAAGCCAAGAGGGTTCGCCAAAAACGTGCGGCTTGCACTCGCTTAGTTGATACTCGCGTCGATGAATCCGGCCGTCGAAGCATTGGTTGCGTTTGCGGTCGCTACGGGGCTCGCCTCGCTGCTTTACCAGCTGCAGTCGATTGCGATCATCGGCAACAATTTGCATGCGCTGGTCGCCGCCATCTTTCTATTTTTGCCACAGCTGTTTGGGCGCCAGCGCGACGATGGATTGCATGCGAAACCTTATCTGCCCAATCTCTCGCTGGCCGCGCTCGGGTTAGCGCTATTGCCTCTCTATGCTCTCCTCTACATTGCTTTCAATCGCTATGCCTGCCCGATGCTGCAGCTAGGCAGCCTCTGCACCCACTTGGCGCCGCTTCACTTGCGGCTGCCGCCCCATTTTTTGCGGCTTTGCGCGGCGCAATTGTTGGTGGTGGCGCTACCCGAGGAGTATTTTTTTCGCGGCTACTTGCAGGCGCGACTCGAGTCCGCTTGGCCCGCCCGCCGCCACTTGTTCGGCGCACCGGTTGGACGCGCCCTGATCGTCACCGCGCTCTTGTTTGGCGTCGGCCATTTTCTGGTGACGTTCCAGCCGGTGATGCTGTCGCGAGCCATTCCCGGCCTGGTGTTCGGCTATATGTTTGCGCGCACGCGATCGATTTTACCCGGTACGATCTTCCACGCTGGGTGTAATCTCTTGATGGAAATTTTGGCGGTGAGTTTTCCTCGGTGACAGCGGAAAGTAAAAGACGATGAGGCCAGCGGCTTTTTTCGATATGGACCACACCCTCTTGCGCATCAATTCCGGTGAGCGCTGGATCGATTTTTTGCAGCGCCGCAACGAAATTACCCGGATGAAAAAATGGCGCGCGCTCGGCTGGTTGGTCGAATACAAATTTTCGATTCTCGACATGGAGACGGTGGTTGGCAAAGTGACCGCTTCGATGGCGGGTGAATCGGAGGCTGAGTTCGTTGACAAGTGCACCATTTTTGTACGGGAAGAGGTGATCCCTCAAATCGCCGATCGCGCCCGCGCGGTGCTCGCCGAACACCAAAAAAAGGGCCATCTGGTGGCGATTTTGTCGTCGACCACGCCCTATGTCGGCGAACCGCTCGCCCAGTACCTTGGCATCGAGCACGTGCTCTGTACGCGCCTCGAGGTAAAAGAGGGCCGATTCACCGGCTCCCACCTGGCGCCCGCCTGTTACGGTCGAGGCAAAGTGCATTACGCTGAAGTGTTCTGCCAAAAACACCAGATCGATTTGAAACAGAGTTTTTTTTACAGCGATAGCTTTTCCGATCGACCGATGTTCGAGCGGGTCGGAGCGCCGCACGTGGTCAATCCCGATCGTCGGCTGCGCCGCCACGCGGTCAAGGTCGGCTGGCCGGTCGAGATGTGGCAATAGCCTCGAGCGATGCTGGCACAGCCCTCGCTCGAGAATTTGGTACGTACTCGCCGCATTGTGGTTTGTGTCGGCTCGGGCGGCGTCGGCAAAACCACCACCGCCGCTTCGCTCGGGCTCAGCGGCGCGCGCGCCGGGAAAAAAACCCTGGTGCTGACCATCGATCCGGCCAAGCGGCTGGCGCAGGCGCTCGGCATGCCGCACATTGGGCATGCGGCTGAGCAGGTGGCGGCCGACAAACTCGCAGCCGTGCTCGGCGGCGAAGTCAAAGGAACGCTCGATGCGTTGATGCTCGATCAAAAGCGCGCCTTTGATGAAATTGTCGAGCGCTACACCCAAGATGCGGCACAGCGCGAACGGATTTTCAAAAACCGCATCTATCAACAGATTTCGTCGTCGCTGGCGGGATCACATGAATACGCAGCAATGTCGAAGCTGCACGAAATCGCCAACCAAAAACAATACGACCTCATCGTTCTCGACACGCCTCCGGTGCAGAACGCGCTCGATTTTCTCGAGGCGCCTGAGCGGGTCACCGCTGCCATCGACTCTCCCGCCATCGAATGGTTGGTGCGACCCTATCTTGCCGCTGGCCATTTTTCGCTCAAGGCGCTGGGCGTCGGAGCCTCTTTCGTGCTTGGTCGTCTCGGCCGCTTTGTCGGGTCGCAGTTTCTCGAGGAGATGGCGCAATTTTTCGTCGAGTTCAACGCGATTTTGGGCGGCTTTCGCGAGCGCGCACGTGAGGTGTTCAATCTATTGCGCAGTAATGACGCTACGTTTGTATTGGTGTCGAGCGCCGAGGCACCGGCGATCGATGAGGTGCTCGCGTTTTCTGAGCGACTTCGACTCACCCACATGTCGCTCGGTGGCTGTGTCGTCAACCGCGTGCACGAGCGATTGCCGCCGCAGCTTTCGCGCCAAGAGCTCATCGACGAGCTCAGCGCGCGGCCCGAGCTGCGCGGCTTTTCTCTTGACGACATCGTCCAAGTCGCCGCTGACCTCGATCGCACGGCGCGCGAGTTCAGCCTGCTGGCCGAGAGTGACGAAAAGCAGATCGCTCGCCTTGTGCGCGGCGATGTGCCGCTGGTGCGCGTGCCCTATTTAGACACCGACATTGGCGACGTCGCGGCACTGGGAACAATCGTGCGCTGTTTGATGGGCGATCCGAAAAGCGTCACTCGATTGGAATAATCACGATGTGACGGAAAAACACTTCCGAACCTTCCGACTGAAGCTGCAACTTGCCGGCAGAGACGATTTCTGGCGGCTCCGCTAGGGTGGATGCGAAATTCTTTCCGCCATGGACAACTTTGCCGTTGAGTTTGTGCACGCTCGACGCGCCTCTGACTTCGATGTCGACTCGATTCCAGTCGTTGGCGATCTGCGGCTGTATCATCAGCGACGCCTCCGATTTGTCGATTGGCCCAAGGTTATACAAATGACCTATATCCCAAGGTACCAACTGGTATTCAAGCGACACCATGAAACTGCCAGCGCCAGGTGGGGCCAAGTCTTTGGAATTCCCGCGGTCGACGGCGCCGAGAGGGCCGATGCTGTGATACATGATGCCGCTGTCTTGGCCGATGCCGTCCGGCCAGACCTTTTCGCCCCATTTGTATTCGAGTGACAAAGTGTAGTTTTCATAGACGTCTTTTGAGATTAGGGAACCCCACACCTCGCCGCTGACGCGAATCGCCGGTTCGCCGTCGACTTGCACGATGGTAAATACACCTTGCGGATCACAGTCGAGCCCAAGCGGCGGTGTATTCGAATCGACACTGTGAGGATGTCCCGGCTTGCCAAGATAGGAATGCCAGTGTTCAAGCGAAACGCCGTCGAACAGCGAGCCCCAGTGCGTGAGCAACGGAGCATCGCCACCCGCGTCGACTACTTCGCTGGCTGCGTCCGATGCTCCGACGCTACAGTCAATATCCGTCGTGATCGGTGTCGTCGAAGGCTTGCACCCGCCCACAACAGCCAGCCAGACGAACACAGGGATGCTCCACC
>JAHFDU010000325.1 GCA_023248835.1 Myxococcales bacterium
CTCGGTGGTCTCAAGGATCTGCGCTTGATGGCCAAAAAACGTTCTGAGGAGATCACGCTTAAGCTGCAGCTCGCGAAAAAAAAATATGCAGGGATTTGGCGGGCGATTGAAAACGCGCAAAAAACCTTCGCTTCGTTCTATGTGCGCTACGCCTTCAGCGAAGGACGACGTGGCAATCCTTACGCGTCCGATCTCTTTGGCATCGCCCGGACACTCATTCGGCTTTCGGATGAAAAGCAGCTGCCCAGCGAAAAGCGGCTCCGCGAGTGCCGCGACTCCAACTTGGACTCGGTCGAACTCGCTCTGTACTCCGGCGCGCCGATCTACGCTGAACTCGAGACAGCACTCATCCAGAGCGCGCTCGAACGACTCGAAAAAGAGCTCGGCAAAAATGATTCGCTGGTCATCGCCGCGCTCGGCGGAAAAACTGCGTCAGTGCGGGCCAAAGAGCTGGTCGGCGGTACCAAGCTCAGCGATGTCTCCTTGCGAAAAAAGCTCGCTACCGATCGCATTGCGCTGTTGGCGTCGCAAGATCCGATGATTCTATTTGCCCGAGCGCTCGATCAGGAGAGTCGGGCACTGCGCCACCGCTATGAAGATGAAGTTGAGAGCGTGGTCAAGCGCAACCTCGGACTGCTCGGCCGGGCACAATTCGAGGCCGGCGCCGCGGCGCACTATCCCGACGCCACCTTCACGCTGCGCCTGTCTTTCGGCAAGGTCGCGGGCTACCAGCAGGGCGGAAAATCGATTGCGGCGATGACCACCCTCGACGGCCTGTATCAGCGCGCGCGCCAAGCGAAAAACCAATCGCCGTGGCATCTACCCGCGCGCTGGACGGTGGCCGAGATGAAAAAAGATCATCTGCGTTTTGATACGCCGCTCAATTTTGTCTCGACCAACGACATCATCGGCGGCAATTCGGGCAGCCCGGTGGTCAACCGTGCCGGCGAATTGGTCGGGCTCATCTTCGACGGTAATATTCAGTCGCTCGCCAACAACTTCGTCTACCGCGACGATGAAGATCGAGCGGTCAGTGTACATTCCAGCGCGCTTACGGAAGCCTTGCGAAAAGTGTACGACGCTCGCGCGCTCGCAGACGAGATTACCGCACGCTAACAGCTCAGGACGTGCTTCGACTTCGCGCTGCGCGCTCCGCTCAGCATGAGCGGGGATCAAGGCGCGTGAGCGGCCTCAAGGCGCGCTAGCGACGCCGGGGCGCCAGCCGTCGACGTCGGGCTGTTGGCAGTGCGCAATCAGATCGCTGAGATCGGGTGAATCGCCGAGTAATTTCTTGGCCTCTACGAGTACTGTTGCGAAGGCGTCTTCCTGGTGAAGGCGACACATGCGGTGCAGCGCCAGCAGGGTTTGCCAGGCGGCGAACTTGCGTGTTTCCGGCTCGTTGAGATCGCCCTTCATCGCAACCACCTGCGAACGTTCTAGAAGCGGGCGCGGCAGATCGAGATCGTATTCGATCACTGTGGTGTGCTGTAGCAGCGGATCGGGGCGAACATCGCGCTCGCCGATGAGTCCGGTCAGCTCGGAATGAACCAGTTTGAATTCGTCGCCGTACCCTGGATAGGTGAGAAAGTGGCGGTGCAGCAGCGTTAGATCCGGCCGAAGACCGGCCACCGATTGCAAATAGCTGAGCGCAAAAATTGACTGAAAGTAGGAGCTCACTACGATTGCGTGCAGTGGCGCGCGATCGAGAAATTCTGCGAGCGCATTTTCGGTTGAGCGCTCACGCGCTCGCCACCACCGCGGCAGCGACAAAGCGGAAAGCGTCCATGTGGCTACCACCACAACCGATGTGGCTACATAAAAGAGTCGTTGGTGGCGGCGCTGCAAAATCGGCTGCAGTGCCACCGGCAACGCACAAGTCAGCACCGCCAAGAGCGCCACCGCCGCCTCTAGATATCCGTAGGCGTCGGGATTCTCCGGATCGAAACCGATGAGCGCCACCGTTGCTGCATCGCCGATCGCGCAGAGCATGAGCAGAACGCCGAGAGCGCGGGTATGCGGCGCGCGCAAAAGCAGGTAGAGGCCGGCGACGGCGAGCAGCAGCCCGATCGGCGTCAGCTCTCCGAGCAGCGCCGCCGTGACCCCGCCGATGTCAAGCGCAGCGTGGTGCAGGGATTTTTGAAACGCCTGCGCGCTCACCACCCAAAAAAAGCGCGACCAGGTCGTCGGCACGCCCCAATTGATCACCGGATGGTGCGCCGCTCTCAGCGGCAAATAGGCGTAGAGAGAGAGTCCCACCAAAAAGATCGCCATCACCCGCGCCGACGCGACAAACAGCCGATGCTTTCGCATCTCCCACAGCGCGAGCACCGCTGCACCCGCCAGCACGCTCAGCGCCAGAAGATGGTGATTGCAGAGCGCGAGAGAAAACCACAGCGCGGCAAAATAGAGATGGCGCCGATCTTGCGTCTCTTGCAAACGCGCCACTGCGTGAACGCCCGACAAGCAAAGCAGCGTCGACAAAGCGTAAACCTCGGGCCGCACCGCCGAAAACGCCGCGCCATAAGACAGCGCAAACAGGAGGCTTGCCGCCGCCCCGGCAAGTTGGTCGAACAACGTCGTCTCCGTGCGCGCCGCCACTCGGCGACAGATCAGCGCGCCGAGATCTGCCACTTGCACCGCTGCCAGTGCGCCCGCTAGCGCAGAGGCAAAACCCACCCGCAACGCCACCGAACCGAGCGGCAGCAGCGTGCACAATTTGCCTATTAAGAGCGCCAATGGATGGCCAGGCGGATGGGCGACGCCGAGTGTGTAGGCAGCGACCGAAAATTCACTTGAATCGAGCCAGTATGGGCCGGGGCAGAGTGCGAAACAGTAGAGAAGGAGCGTGAGTAAAAAGACCGCGGTCGGAACTTTCACTCTATCTCATTGACAATCAGCAGCGCCGAGCCGCCCACGACACCTTCATCGGTGCCAGCACAGGTGCGCATAAACAGCGAATTGACGCCGTTGCCGTTGAGATCGCCCTGAGCGATCATTTGCCCGAGCGCGCCGACGCCGACTTGACCGTTGGAGACGAAGGAGTAGCTGTAACGAACCGCGTCGTGCGGGGCGAAATTGAGCGCCGTCCACTCCGGCACATCCCAACTCGCCGTCGGCACCCAGACTTGGACGCCGGGTGGCACCACTGCCGGCGTCGGGCCGACAGTGGCGGGAAAACGGTGGTCGAGCGAATTGCCAGTTGCGGTGGCGTGATCTGAAATGTAATAGGCCACCGACCCGTCGTACATGATGCGAATGTTCATCGGCGCTTCGGCGGTTTCGGCGCGGCGCGCATAGTTCATGTAGGAGGGAATTGCCACCGAGCATAAAACTCCAACGATGGCGACGATGATCATGAGTTCAATCAGGGTAAACCCGCAAGCACGCGCGCTGCTACTACGCATTTTTCTAATGTACCAGATAATACTAATTTCGGTCAACGATTAACAACCTTAACAACCCTATATTCATCGATCATTTGCGCACATTGGCCCACGTTTCCTGCTAATAGACGACAAGTATCTGCTGTCCTTTTTGACGACTGAGCACCGCACGCACCTGCGACTTGCTGTCGACCAGCGTGATGGCGTCGATGCCCTTTTTGGCCTCGCGGTCGAGCATCTCGCCCGCCAAACGCTGCTGCTCTTCCTTCTTCAAATTGTTCCAGCGCGGATCGGTGATCTCGGCGGTGAGCGAACGATCGACGCGCTTGCCGCTGTCGAGCCGCAAAATATCGGCGAGGTCGCTCAGATCGAAGGTCTCGACCGGCTTGCTGGTGCGCCAATAGGCGACGCCGACGCCACCCGCAATCGCCAGCGCCACCAGCAGCAGCGCCCAAACCGGCGAAACCCGCGACGCCGATTTCACTGGGAGCGCTACGGTTCTTAGGTCTTGGGCGGTCTGGCGAGCCAGCGCTTCGGTGTTGCCGAGCTCTCCCGCACTGACGGTGTCGGCCACCTCTTTGAGCAGCGCTTGCAGCTCCTCTTTAGCAATCGGCAGAGTGTCGCGCAAACGACCCTGCTCGGTTTTGGGGATCGAGGCGAGCGCTTCGGGCAGTCGTACTCGCACACCGAGCTCGGCTTCGAACGATTTGTAGGCGAGCAAGGGCGGCGCGACTTCGGCGGCGGTCAGGCCGGGCTGCTGGCAGAGAACCTTCCACACCGTCTCGAGACGAAATTCGCCCTCGCGCCACAACTCGCCGAGCGCTGACTCGAACAGTGAGCGCAAGGTCTCCGCCTTGACCGTCTCGGCGACCTTGGACTTGCGCAAGCAAAAGACCAGCACCTCCACCAGTTGGCGCCGCTTGAGCAGGGCTTCGTTAGGTCCGGCCACGGGTTTATTTTCGCCCATTCTTGGCAAAGAATCAATGAAAGAGAGGAAACCATAACGCCAACCTACGCATCTCAGTCAGCGACGACTCAGTCAGCGATGGACAACTCCAGCGAATTTGCTTCTTCCGTCTGCTGTCGGCCGTCGGCTGTTGGCCTGAACAGCAAAGTGACAACCGTCAACAACTGGTCAGGTTGTCTTTGCGTGCAGCGGCCGGCTTTGCTAGGTTGCGCCCATGCAGGTCGACAAGTTTGAGCACGGGCAATTTCCCATCTTGGTCGTCGACGATGAGCCGGACAACTTGGACGCCTTCCGTTTCAATTTTCGCCGCGTCTTTGATGTTCACACCGCGACATCGGGTGAAGAGGGGCTGGCGATTTTGCG
>JAHFDU010000326.1 GCA_023248835.1 Myxococcales bacterium
TCGCCACCCGCACTTCGGCGCCGGTTGAATTGAGCCAGTGGCGTAGGTCGGAAAAACTGAGCCGCTCGCCCGACAGCTCGAGTGCTTCGCCGTCGGAGTGGCCAGAAAAATAGAATAACAGGACGACCCGGGTCGCGGTTTCGCGGTGCAGCTCTTTGACCCGTTTGGCCGCAAGTCCGAGCGCGTGGCGCAATTCGCTCACCGGCCGGCCTTGCAGCAAGAAAAGATCGTCGGTGTTGACGTCGCCGATTTCGATCAGGGTGCGCGCCATCTTGCCAGCGTCCACTTCGGCATAGCGCAAAGGTTTTTCTGACAGTCCGCTGTTGTTGCCGATGACTACCGCGACGCGGTGGGTCTCTGCCCGCGCTGTGGCGCTGAGGCTGACCAGCAGCAGCGCCACTGCAACCACCATCCGACCGCCCCGAGCTTGTGCTTCGACAAGCTCAGCATAGTCGGGGGGGGACTTATGGCCGCTCATCCTGAGCCGGTCGAAGGACGCTTCGCTCCGCTCAGGGTAATCGAAGGTCACTGGGCGCTCTTCTCGATCAGAAGCGTGGCTTGTGCCGCCGCGTCGGTTTGCAGACCGGTGGTTTTGCGGATGGCTTGCGGCCCTCCCGCGCCGATGCGACGGAGTTCGGCGGTGACGGCGGTGGCCTTCAGCGGTAATTCGCTAAACAGCGCGAACAGCCGCTCCGGTCCGAGCGTGCCGTCGAGGCGCACGCTTCCTGGGAGTTCGATTCGCTGATTCACGTCGATGCGGCGACTTTCGTTGCCATCAAAAGGAAAATAGACGCTGGCTTTACCGGCGCTGTCGATCGACGCAATCAGCAGATAGGGAAATGCGCCGGATCCGACGGCGAAACGAACCTCGTCTCCTGGCTCGAGCCGCGTCGCCGATTCTACCGGAAACACTTTGTCGCCATGCTGAGCGTACACTTGCAGCGAAGGCGTGCCCTTCACCTGAACATCCGGCGGCTCGGCTGGCGTCACCATCTTGGGTGAAGAGAAGAGGGTGCGTCCGGCCGGGAACATAAACACTAGCAACATCGCCAGCACCGGCGCCACCATCCAGAGCAGCGAAAAACTGCTGCTTTGGCTTCGGTTGGGCTGGGGTGTAACGGCGTCCATGATTTTGGGCAAGGTGCGAGGCAGCACTTCTCGCCGGAAGGTCTCGTGGCTGCGCTTTTGGCTTTCGAGTTCGCGGGTGCAGTCAAGACAGGTGCCGAGATGGCTCTCGGCCTGGGTCTTGGCTTCAGGCGTGAGCGCACCAATCAGCAGCGCGTCGACGGTGATACTCGAAAGATGTTCGGTCATGCTTCGGCTCTGACCGCAAAGCGGTCGGCCACTTCGCTGAATTTTTCGAGATAGGTGAACACCGTCCGGCGCGACACGCCAAGCGTCTCGGCCACCTCTTGCTGATCCATCCCGTCGACGAAATGGAGCCAGGCGCACACCCGCAACTTGGCTGGCACTCGATCGATCAAGCGCGAGACGTAGTCGCGATCAACCATCGCGGTTTCTTGGTGTCGGCTCGCCCGCTCTGGCAACTCGGCCACCGGTTCGGGGCGCAGTTTGCGGTTGCGAATTTCGTTCAAGCAATAATTGGTCGCAATCCGGTAAATCCAGGCCAGCGCCTGGCGCCCGTCGGGGGCTTTGTGAAGGTGCTTTTGCACACGCATGAAGGTCTCCTGGGTCGCGTCCTCGGCGGCAGCGCGGTCCCCCAGCAGCCGAACGCAACGGGCGAAGATCACCGGTCCGTAGGTTCGGTACAGCTCTGCCGTTCGTGCCGCGTCCAAATTGCCGCTTGAACGCGACGTGCCGCTTCCGGGCTCTAGATCAGTAGACCCTTGAGACCTTGCAGGTGGGAAAAAAACTTCTAGGGCCGATTTCAAACGCATGAAGCCACTTCTGATGCGAAGCAAGCAACATGCCGCGTTTAAAGTCAAGTATGATGTGGTGATTGCCGTTGCAATGGGGGCTCATTTAGTAGGTCACTGGGGACTGTTGACCATTATTTAAACGCGAATAGGCCAGTCGGCTGGGCGTGGAATCGAAAGCAACAGGCCTTCTCGCTCGAGTCGACTGGCCAAAGCGGTAGCCTCTGTTTCCCTGCCTTCCGCCACCAGCCATTCGATCTCGCCGCGATTGGGGTCGGGTGCGATTAGCACCGCCAGGCCATCGTAGCCTTCGAGGATCGAACGAACCAGCGCGATGTCTTGCAAGCGAACGCGAAAGTACATCGCCACCAGTCTAGCCTGTTTTTTTGCGCTCTGCTGGCGAACGACTATCATTATTGATGATGCGCAAAGTGCACCTGTATTTTCTGGCGGGGCTTCTCGGCTGTGCTCACGCCCCGAGTGAAAGCCGCTTCGTTGAGCTTGAACATCGCCTCAAAGAGACCGAACTGCGAGCGGGTAGGGCCGAGCGCAAGGCGGAAGATCTCGAAGATCGGGTGTTTTTGCTGACCGACCAGGTCGAGAGCCAGCGCGCCTCCGGGGTGCGAAAAAACGCGCCGCCGTTGCCGGTGGTGCGCCTCGATCCACAGGCCCAAACCAATGAGACCAACGAAAGCGACGCCGACGCGGTGGCATTCGTTGGCGAGGCGCAGTCAAACGATCCCAGTCGCGCCCGCCGATCGTCTCTCACCCTGCACGGTTCTGGCCCTGCGCCGGCGAGCAAGGGCGCGCGGCCAGAGGCGAGCGAGAGTTTGGGCACGGCGCCGGTGCCGACGATGGAGGATGCCCGCGCCCATGCAGACGGCGATCCAGCCCTGCTTTATCGCTCGGCGTATCACGAGTTGATGGCCGGAAAACCCGACATTGCGGAGGCCAAGTTTGGCGAATTTCTGCGCCGCTTTCCCAAACACAGCTACGCCGACAACGCGCAATATTGGATCGGCGAGTGCTACTATGGTCGACGCAATTTTGAGCGAGCGGCGAGCGAATTTCGCGCTGTGGTGACCCGCTATCCCACCGGCAACAAGGCGCCCGACGCGCTGCTCAAGCTCGGGTACTGTTTGCTGCAGCTCGGGCGCGAAAAAGAGGGACAAGAGCTGCTGGCGCAAATTCCGGTGGCCTATCCCGGCACCGATGCGGCTCGGCTGGCCGAGGAGCGGATGGCGAGCGTCGGCCGCCAGACCAAGGAGTCTCATCCGTGAGCAAATTATCGATCGTTTTATTGTTGTTGTGCTCGTCGCTCGGGGGGGCGCAAGAATCCTCCAACTTGATGCCGGCTCCGCCGCCCGCGTCGAAGGGCGGCAGTGGCCCCAACTTGTATGTGCCTGGGATGCCGGCGCCGCAGCCGTCGCGCAGTGAAGTTGCGCCCGCCGCAGAAGAAAAAAAAGTTCGCGCAGGATATGTCGTGCCCGAACCGCGGCAAGGAATCGAGGCCGGTGACGAGCAGGCCGAAGTCGAAGGCCCGGTGCCGGAAACCCACCTTGTCGTCGAAGGCGACACGTTGTGGAACCTGGCGGCGACCTATTTGCACAGCGCCTGGGCGTGGCCGAAATTGTGGGCGCTCAATCCTTCGATCACCAATCCGCACTGGATCTATCCCGGCGACGTGATTCGCCTGCGCTCGGGTTCAGGCGAGAGCGCGGTGGCGTCCTCCACAAATTCCGGCGAGAGTCGAGAGGCACCCGCGCTGCGCCAAGGCTCGATCAAAACCGAAGAGACGATCGCGCTTAGCCAGAACGGCTTCGTCGAGCCCAAAGAGCTTGAAGTGGCGGGCAAGATCGTCGGCTCGAAGATCGAAAAAAAGATGCTCTCGACCGGCGACGAAGCCTACGTCGAATTCAAAAAGTCGGCGCCGCTGCAAGTCGGCGAGCGCTACACCGTGTACGAGACCATCGGCCGAGTGAAGCACCCGGTGAGCCGAAAGCGTCTCGGCGACCTAGTGAAAATCTGTGGCGAGATTCGAGTGCAATCCATCACCGAGGGCGGCATCGCCAAAGTCACCGTGCTCGAGGTCAATGACGTGATTGAGCGCGGTCTGCGGGTCGGACCGCTGCGTCGCCACTTCAAGCGTGTGGCGCCCAAGGCGTCGAAGATTGACGCCGTCGGTGTAGTGGTAGCGCGCCTCGATCCGCTCAAGATGGTGGATACCTTCGCGGTAGTTTTTATAGATCGCGGCAAGAGCGACGGAGTCGAGGTCGGGACTCGCTTTGCGATTGTGCGCCGGGGCGACGGCTACCAAGCGGTGCGTTCCGAACCCCAAGACGACAAGCGCTTCCCGCGCGAATCGATCGGCGAACTGGTGATTGTAGATCTGCGAGAACACTTGTCGGCTGGTATTGTCACTGGCGTCGAAAAAGAGGCGGCCATCGGCGATCGCGTCGAAACCCACGCCGGCTGGTAACCCAGGCCAGGTGCTGGCGCCGCCGAGGTTGTAACGATGCCTGTTCTAATCATCTCGGCGGTTGCGCGGTCGAATTCATGATCCAGCCGGTTCCGTATGCGTCCCACACGTAAGTGGCCTGTTTGCCGCAACCGCTCACTCCGGTCGTTCCGCCGCCATGACTGCGAGCGGCAGCGTCGAGCGCAGTCACTTGAATCTGATCGGCGGGGCACTTGAACTCGAATGACGCGCGTTGCCGAAGATCGGCTTGCCGCGCTTCACGGAAGCTCTCTGCACAGCCACTCATCAACATCACCAACATTGGAATAAGTGATTTCATCATTCGCGCTCCTTCCGCATATGTGTGCCATTCT
>JAHFDU010000025.1 GCA_023248835.1 Myxococcales bacterium
CGGTCAAGCGGAAGTTCACGTAAGATACGTTCGTGACCGAAAAGCACGACACCGAAGCCCTGCGCAAGCGGTTCGAGGATTACGTCCACAAGCGCGCGCTCAAGTCGACCCAGCAGCGCAATGTGATTGTGGCTGAATTTCTCCATTCGCAGGGCCACATGTCGATCGACGAGCTGCTCGCCAAAGTGCGCCGCCGCCACCCGCGCATCGGTTACGCCACCGTCTACCGGACAATGAAGCTCTTCGTCGACAGCGGCATCGCCGCGTCACGTCAATTTGGCGACGGCCAGACCCGGTTTGAAGTGATGGGAGACCACGCCCACCACGATCATCTCATCTGCGTTTCGTGCGGGCTGATTCTCGAGTTCGAAAACGATGCCATCGAGCGCTTGCAAGATGCGATGGCGCGCAAGCTCGGCGGCTTCAAATTGGTGCGCCACAAACTTGAACTGTATGGCCTCTGTCCCAAAGCCGCCGGACAGAAGAACGGTTACTGCCCGCAGCAAGAATCCAAACGCAGCTGAGCTATTGTGGCTACTTCTGCCCAAGCATGGGCGGATTTGGCAGCCGTCGCACCTTGCCCATTTTGATACGCCCCATCCGGGTGTGACTTCTGTCTTCGTTCGGCCATGGTTTGGCTGACACCTCACCCTTTACCGGCAGTTGTCCCATCTCCGCGGGCGGCGCAGGCGAAACCGCTGGTTTGCCCATGGTGACCAACATGCTCATCGACACCACCGCTGCGACGGTGAAAATGCCAGCGCCGACGCTGCCAACGACGAAGCGGCGAAAACGAATGCGCCGCGCCCCGACCGGACAGTCCGCCGTCAGCACGGTGCCGTCGCTGCGGCGATAAATTCGCAGGCACAGGCGTCCTTCGCTCTGTAGCAACAGCCGCTCGCCCTCGCTCCGTGTCAGCGCCGAGAGGTTGTAAACATCTTTGTCGCACTCGCCGCAGTGCCGCACATGGTCATCGCCCACCATCTTGCTCCAGTCGGCGCTGCACGGGCTGGCGATGCGAATGTCGTCGAGCGGCGAACGACGATTTGCCACCAAGCGGCGCTGCGCTTCGAGTTCAGCGCGCAATTGTTTGTCGCTCTGCTTGAGCTGGTCGTAGTCGGCGATCTTGCCATCGGACCGGCACCAGCGAACCAAAGGCGCGATCCACTCGCGACTGATTAGACTGGGAAAGATCCGGCCGTGAATGATCGGGCGGAGCTACTCAATTCTTGGTCGATGGAACCGAAAGCATCTCTTTGCACACCGGGGGATCCTCATTGGTGCGCTGAATGGTTCCGGTCCAGTTCGCAAGTTGAACCGCCTGGCCATTCCTGGCGAGCAGTTTTCGGCCGCGGACCGACGCTCGACTCGTGGCGGGGGTGGTGGTAGTTTTGCGACAAATGAAATTCATTATCATTTTCAATTCTGCGATTTTTCTCAGCGTTCAGGCGCGTGCGCAAAACGCCCCCATGATCGCCGCGCCGGCGCCGCGAGAGCGTCTGGCGGCACTGGTTGAATATTTGGCGGCCGACTACGCCGGAGCGGTCAAGAACGGCGAGGTGATCGCGCTGAGTGAATACGAAGAGCAACTCGGACTCGTACGTGAAGCCAAGACGCTGCCGGTGCGGCTGCAGCCGCTGGCGGGCCACACCGGTTCGGCGCTTCAGCGCGGGCTCGACGCGCTAGAGCGCGATCTGATGGCAAAAAAAAATGAGGCCGAAGTAGTCGCTGACTGTCGTGCGCTGCGGCGCCTGCTCATCGACGACTACGGACTTACCCTGCTGCCACCGGCGCCGCCTTCGCAAGCGCGAGCGCAAAAATTGTTCGCCGAAAATTGCGCCAGCTGCCACGGCCCCGATGGCCATGCTGGCACCGCGCAAGGGCGTTTGCTCAAACCCGAGCCGGTGTCTTTTTACCAGAGCGAGCGCATGAAGCGGATTTCACCGGCGCTGGCGTTTTCGGCGATTACCTTTGGCGTCCCCAACACCGCGATGGCGGCGTTTGATACGCTGCCGGCGTCCGATCGCTGGAGTTTGGCGTTTGCCGTGGTAGCAATGCGCCATCGCTCGGAAAATTCACAACGCGGCGGCGAACTGTTCGCCCGCAACCGGGTGCAATTGGCACCCACTCCATCACGACTGGCGTCGCTCAGCGACAGCGAAATTGAAACGTTGCTCGGCAGTCGAGAGGTGAGCGATAGTACGGATATCGTCGCCTATTTGCGCACGATCGCGCCGTTTGCTCTGGCTCAAGGCGGCACCTTCGCCGAAGCGCGCCGACTTCTCGCGGCACTCAGCGCGCTCGATCCGAGCCATTCGACACAAAAACAGACCGCGCGCGATTTGGCAATTTCCGCCTACCTCGAAGGCATCGAGCCGCACGAGGCCTGGTTGCGCAGCCGTGATCGCGTGCTGTGTCAGCACATCGAAACCGCATTTTTGAATTTGCGCCAGGAGCTAGACCATGGCGCCGAAAAAAGTCGACTGCGCGAATCGATTGGGCGCATCGAACTCTTACTCGATCGCGCCGACGAACTGGCCGCGCCCTCGGCTCGTCTGCCTTTTTTCGCCGCCCTGACGATTGCTCTGCGCGAAGGTTTTGAGTGGAGTCTGCTGATTGGCGCGCTGCTCGCTTTTGTGCGCAAGAGCGGCCGCGGACAGGACGCGCGCTTTGTTCATTACGGCTGGATCGCAGCATTGCCAGCCGGCGCGCTGACCTGGTTTGCGGTTGGCTACGCGCTCAGCGGCGCTCGACGCGAACTGTCCGAGGGAATTCTGACGCTGTTTGCCGCCGCCATGTTGCTGTTCGTCAGTCACTTGGTGCTCGGTCAGCGCGAATCGCGTCGCTGGCTCGGTTTCTTAGAGCGAAAAACCCGCAGCGGTTCTTCCGGCAGGGCGCCGCTGTTCGTGCTCGCCTTTGTCGCCGCCTATCGCGAGGCAGTGGAGATCGTACTTTTCTTTCGCGCCCTGGTGCTCGATGCACCCCACCACAAAATGGCGGTGGTTCTCGGCGCCGCTTTCGGCATTGGGATCCTCGGTGCAGCGATCTGGGCGATGACCTTGCTTGGCCGCCGCTTGAGTCCTCGTCCGGTGATGTTGGTCTCGAGCATCGTGCTCACCGCGCTGGCGATTTCGCTGGTCGGCCAGGGCATGCGCGCGCTGCAAGAGGGCGGTTTTGTGCCGCTGCATTTGCTGTCCGGCCTGCCGAGCCTGCCAGCCATCGGTTTTTTCCCTTCGCTCGAGGGACTGCTTCTGCAAATCGCCGTGTTAGGATTTGCCGTGCTGCCAAGTTTGCTGACCCGTAAGTCCGATCGGGTGGTCGGCAACAAGGCGGTTCGCGGCACATGAGTCTGCGCACTCGTTTGTATCTTGGATTGTCGTTCTTGGTCTTTGGCGCGGTGCTCTCCGCCGGCTGGTTGGTGCTGCGCATCGAGCGGGCGCAATCAATTGCGGCTTTCGAGGCGCGGGCGCGGCAGACTTGCCAAGCACTTGCCGCTGCGTTGCCGGGTGACTCGCCGAGATTGGAGTCGCAACTTTCTGAATGGGTCGAGCGCGGGCTGGTAAAAAGCGCGACTGTGGTCGATGCGCATGGACATGCAATTGCCCATGCCGGCGAAAGTTCATCCCCGCTCGACGCGCTTTTGCTGACGGCACATGGCGCGCCGCTGGTGGTCAAGCGCGGCGCCGATCTTCTGATTTACATATCTATCGCGGAGCCCAAACGGGCGGTGCGTTTTACGCTCGCCGAAGCGGATGAGATTTCTGCCACTCAGCGCAGCGCCGAGTGGCTGCTGATTGCGGTGACGTTTGTCGACGCTGGCTTGGCACTGCTGTTCGGCGTACTCTATCTTCGTCGCGTCATCGGTCCGATCGAAGAGCTCTCGTTGCGTGCGCGCAAGGTTGCCAGCGGCAAGTTGGATGTGCCAGCGTTGCGGCTACCGAATCGCCGCGACGAGATCGCCACCTTGTGCGAAGATTTTTCGCGCATGACCGAGTCGCTGCGCAGCCAGCACGAACATCTGGTGGCGCAGGAAAAACTGGTCACCGTCGGTCGATTGGCCGCCGGCGTGGCGCATGAGATCGGCAATCCGCTGGCGGCAATTTTGGGCTACACCGATTTGCTCTACGGTTCCAGTCCGAAGAGCGAAGCGGCTGAACTGCTACTTCGCACCCGTCAGCAGATCGAACGCATCCAGCAGATCGTTTCCGATCTGCTGCTCTACGCTCGGCCGGTGGCAGACGCGCGCGAACCGGTTTCGCTCGCCCAAGCAGTGGCTGCCGCTTTGTCGCTGCTGACGCCGCAAAAGCGATTCGCCGAACTTGCGATAACAGTTGATGTGCCGAGCGACTTGCCGTCGTGCCAGGCGCAGATGGCGCGCGTGGTGCAAGTGCTGGTCAATCTGCTGCTCAACGCAGCGGATGCGATGAGCGGTCGCGGCACCCTACGAATCGCCGCCAAAACTGTCGGCAATCGATTAGAACTTTCAGTGCACGACAGCGGCCCGGGGGTCGCCGAAAGTGAGCGCGCGCGCATCTTCGACCCGTTTTACACCACCAAAGAGCCGGGCGCGGGCGCTGGCCTCGGCCTGTCGATTTCGCGCTCGATTGCGCAAGCCTTCGGTGGCGATTTACAGCTCGCCGCTGAAGCGCACAAGGGCGCTAGGTTTGTATTGTCGTTGCCCTGCTAGCGCATGGTGGCATGGGTGTGGTGCAAAACCAGACCGCTGTCGCTGACAACGAAAACGTCGCCGCCGTCGCTGGAGGCCCATACGCTATTGAGCGAACCGGACACGCCACCGGGTAAAGCGAGCTTGCGCCAATCGCTCTGTTTTGGACTTTGGCTGTCAGCATAGTAAAGAATCGGGGTGATTTCGCCGAACACCGCCGGAATGTACCAGTCATTTGAAGCACCCCAGACCGCATTCAACTGTGCGGAATTGATCGATTCGAGCTGGTCGGTCTGCCCGCTGGTGCGATTAAACACAGTGCCCGGCCCAACTGCCAACAGCGTTTGACCATTTGAGAAAACGCCAGACAGCGAGTTGGTGCCGATGAGCTCAGCGGACCAGGTGGTACCGTTGTAGGTTGCTAGACCGGGATTGCTGTTGCCAACCGCGTAAACATTGCCTCCGCTACCCGATAGCGCGGTAATGTTAGTAATGGTTCCTGTCGAAAACGCCGGCCGCCAACCGCGCGACTTCGCCAGCACCACGCCGGTCGTGCCGCTCTGCTGCGTACCAGCGATATATTCTTCGCCGCCGGAGATTCCCCAGTAATGACTAAACCAACCAACGCCTGAGTCTTGCGCCTTGAGTAAGGTCCAGGTGTTGCCACCGTCGGAGGACGAGAGCGCGACGTAGTCGAACACTGAGGGGCCAGTGGTCAAGCTGATGAACACCGATCCAACCAAACGAACCGATTTTGACCCGGCCACCCACACCGAACCAATGTCGACCACTCCGCTTCCCACTCCAGAGATCACCGCTTTGACCACAGGGAGTAGCTGCCACGATCCACCGGCGTTGGTGTAGAGGACACCGCCTGAACCGCCGACATAAACTTCGTTGGTTGCGTATCCATACACCGAACGAAAACCGGTCTGAGTGGCCAGTTCGGTGGTGAACACCGGGTCGCAGCCGCTTGAAACTCGGGTATAGCCACTGTCGCAGCCAAAGTCGCAACCGGCGGTGCCGCAGGTCGGCGAAGCATGAGGTGGCGCCGAACAGGCGACGGTGCAGCCGCCGCAATGGTTGATATCGCTGGTGATATTGGTTTCGCAACCATCCGATAGTTTGTTGTTGTTGCAGTCCTCATAACCGTTGCTGCAGATGCCGTTGCAGGCGCCGCCGGAGCAGGTGGCGGCGATGTTGTTGGTCGAGCAGGTGATGGCGCAGGCGCCGCAGTTGTTGACATCGTTGTTCGAGACGCAAGTGCCGCCGCAGTACTGCTCTGCAGTGGGGCAGCTGGGATGGCAAACGTGCGAGGGGTCACAGCTGGCTGAGCCGCCTCCGCCCGGCTGCGGGCAATCGGCGTCGACGCAGCAGCTGTCAGGCGAAATGCACGCATTGCCGCAAACTTTGAGCGACGCATCGCAACTAACGCCACACCGGTATCCGCCGCCGCTGTCTTTACAGGTGGCGGTGCCACCCATCACGACGCAGGAAGAGCAGTCAAGGTTGTCGCGCGTGCCGCAACTGGTGATTGCGCTGTTGTCGACACAGCTTTGCATCATCGTCGGTCCGCAGAGGTGTTTTCCACTCGGGCAGGTGTTGCTGCAGGGATCGTTCGGCCCAATACAGCTGTCGGTAGAAGCGCACAGCCGGGTGCCGGTTGGGCAACTTTCGACGCATTGAAAAACGCCGGCATTGACCTGGCAGGTCGCTTTGCCGCCATTTGCCGGAACCGGGCACTTGGTGCCACAAGCGCCGCAGTTGTTCTCGTCCGCCTTGGTGCAGACAAAATTGCTCCCGTCCTTGCACGGCGTCGGCAGATAGCCTTCGTTGCACTGAGTGACGCAGGCCACTCTGTCGCAGCTGGTCTTGCCGTTGGGGTCGGTGGCGCACTTGGTGCAGCTCGCACCGCAAGCGTTGACGTCGTTGTTGACACAGGCACCGCTACAGGCGTGCTCGGTGCCGCTGCAATTCATGTCGCTCGGAACCGAAGCGTCCACCCCGTCGGCAAAGCAAATACTGCCGCCGCAGTGATAGCCGCCCGGACATTCGTTGTGTTCGCCGCAGGCCAAATTTTGCGGCACGTTTACCTTAAAACAGCTGACCGCGAGACTTGAACAAAACACCAATGAAAACAAATTCTTTGGGATCATGTTTGCCCTTTTTGACGTCATTGACGTCACTGTTTCATAGCCCAAGTCACTGTTTCATAACCCAAAACAGGCCATTTTTCAAGCGATTCAATCACCCAATGTCGCGTTCCCCTCGAGGGAGAGTTATCGGCAACGGCCTACAAAAGGTTGCGTATTTCCGGGGCTATTTGTCGGTGGCGGCAGCGCGCAGGGTGAAAATCGCCACTTCGGCGGGCGCGCCGGCGCGAATCGGAATCGAAGACGAGCCGATGCCGCAATTGACGTAGAGCAGCGATCCGTCGATGCGATAAAAACCGGCCAGGTAGCGACTGCCAAGTTTGCGGGCGATGCGGGCGGTGACGCGCGGGATCACCACATGGCCGCCGTGGGTGTGGCCGGCCAAAATCAGCGCTTCCCCCTCGGCGGCAGCGCGATCGGCGATTGACGGCACGTGAGTGAGAACGATGCGGCTGCCCTGTTTTCGCACGCCTGCAAAGGCGCGTTTGCTGTCGGCATGGCCAGTGACCGCGTCGTCGATGCCGACGATCGACAGCGGCGCATGGCGCAGCGTGATCTCGCTGTGGCCGTTGCGCAAGACCGCGTAGCCATTGCGTTCGAGCGCGCGCCGCACGCCTTCACCGTCAGTCCAGTAGTCGTGGTTGCCGAGCACGGCGTAACAGGGCGCCGAAATACCGCGCACCAATTCCGCCAATCGGCCGACAAATTTGGGACTGTAACAGACGTAGTCGCCGGTGAGCAGCACCAGGTCCGGTTTGGCAGCCTGCGCCGCGGCGATGGCGCGCAAGATTTTTCGATCGGGCGTCAGCATGCCGACGTGGAGGTCAGTCAGATGCGCTACCTTGAGCCCGTCGTGCGCCGGATCAAGTCCCGGGATCACCAGATCGTACTCGAGCGTGCGCGGGCCGCGCAGCTCTCTCGGCTGCAAGCGTCCGAGTCGAGCAATCGACGCCAGCGCAGATCTACCGGCGTTGCGCCGTGCCAACATTTTGCCAGTATAGCGCGGATTCACCGGTGTGATATCTACATTCAATGTCGAAACTTCTGCTTGCCATCGACCAAGGCACCACCGGCTCTACTGTGCTGGCTTTTGACCAGGCGCTGAGTTTGCGGGCGCGTGGCTATCGCGAGTTTCCGCAGCACTATCCCAGGCCGGGCTGGGTCGAGCACCAGGCCGACGAGATTTGGCAGTCGGTCTGCGGCGCCATCGCCGATGCACTGCATGGATCGGGGTCGAACGCCGAATCGGCCGAGATCGCCGCCATCGGCATCACCAACCAGCGTGAAACCACGCTGGTGTGGGAGCGCGCAAGCTCGCGGTCGATTGGGCCGGCGATCGTCTGGCAAGATCGGCGCACCGCCGAGCATTGCGCTCAGCTCAAGTCGGCCGGGCTCGAGCCGGAATTTCAAAAGCGCACCGGCTTGAGACTCGATCCCTATTTTTCTGGCACCAAATTGGCTTGGCTGCTCGATCACACCGACGGGCTGCGCGGGCGCGCCGAGCGGGGCGAAATCTGTTTTGGCACCGTCGACAGCTATATGGTTTGGCGGCTGTCGGGTGGCGCCGCCCATGTCACCGACGTGTCGAACGCCTCGCGCACGCTGCTGTACGACATCGGCGAGCGCGCCTGGTCGAGCCATCTTGGCGACGTGCTGCGCATTCCTGCCAAAATGTTGCCCAAAGTGGTGTCATCGGCCGAAGTGGTAGCCACCACCGCCAGTGTGCCCGGGCTGCGCGACGGGATTCCGATCTGCGGCATTGCCGGCGACCAGCAGGCGGCGCTGTTCGGCCAGGGCTGTTTCTCGGACGGCGAGGCCAAGTGCACCTACGGCACTGGCGCTTTTTTGCTGATGAACACTGGCGAAAAACAGGTAGTTTCGTCAAGCGGCCTGCTCACCACCGTCGCCTGGCAAATCGGCGACGAATTTGTCTACGCGCTCGAAGGTTCAACCTTTGTCGCCGGCGCCATGGTGCAGTGGCTGCGCGACGGTCTGGGGCTAATTTCATCGGCGAGCGAAATCGAAAGTTTGGCCGCTTCGGTGCCCGACGCCGGCGGCGTGGTGGCAGTCCCGGCGCTGGCCGGCCTCGGCGCTCCCTACTGGCGCCCCGAGGCACGCGGCCTGATTTCGGGTCTGTCGCGCGGCACCACCAAGGCGCATCTGGCGCGCGCGGTACTCGAAGGGATCGCGCTGCAGATTTGCGATCTGTTTTCGGCGATGCAGAAAGACGCCAAACTGCCGCTCACCTCGGTGAATGTCGATGGCGGTGCTGCGGCCAACAATCTTTTGATGCAGTTTCAGGCCGACCTTTTGGGCGCCGAAATTCGCCGACCTCAGCTGGTGGAATCGACCGCGCTCGGCGCCGCGATGCTGGCCGGGCTCGGCGCCAAATTCTGGCCTTCCACCATCGAGCTGGCGCCGCTTTTGCGAGCCAAGCAAAACAGCAATGGGACGGTTTTTTCGCCGCAAATGGCCCGCGCTGAAGTCGATCTGCATCTTGGCCGCTGGCGCCACGCGGTCGAGCGCGCTTAAAGTGGGGTCTCCATCCCCCAGCGCGACCTCTCCAAGCGCAGAAATCGAGCAATTTCAACCCGCGATAGGTGGCATGCCGATTGCTGCTTTAGCCGCCGAACGAATGAGGAGGCGACCATGCGTTGCGCGCTGATGGTGATGTTGATTTCCGGCTGTACCCGTGCGATTCCGTTGGTTGGGTCTGACGCCGATCTCGGCGTCGATGGCAGCATCGGCCAAGACGCTAGTGGCAACGACGCCTTGCCCTGCGGGCAAGATCCAAGCGCTGATGTGCACAACTGCGGCAGCTGCGGTCACGACTGCACAGCCGAGCTCGGCTCTAGCGCGATTTGCAAAAGCGGCCAGTGTAGCTCGACAACTTGCAAGGACAGTGAGGTAGTTTGCAGCGGCAAATGCGTCGACTTGAAAAACGACGCGCGCAACTGCGGCGACTGCGGCAACCGGTGTAGCCAGGAGTGCGTCGAAGGCAAGTGCGTCAGCGCGCCGCCCAAAATCGACCTCTTGTTCATGATCGACAATTCACGCTCGATGGCTCCGAAACAGGAGCGGCTACGCGCGATGTTTCCCGCGATCATGAAAGATCTCAACGGCCGCAATGCCGCGGTTTCCTATCACATCGGCGTCGTCACCTCGGACTTGGCGGCAGGACCGCTGACCTCGATGGGCGGCGGCAGCGCGCCTTCCGGCACCTCGGGCTGCCGCATGAATGGTGGCGTTCGCGGCGACGGTGCACGACTGGTCAATGTAGGCGCGGCTGCCGACCCGAGCTGCAAGCGGATTAATGGCGCCAATTACATTGATTTTGACGCCCTGCATCCGGCCAATAGCAACTTGCCGAATGGCCAAGACTTGACCACCACTTTCGACTGCATGGCGTCGGTGGGCGAAACCGGCTGCGGCATGGAGCACCAACTCGAGGCGGTCTACCAGGCACTCGGCCCCAACGCCCCCTCCGACAACGCCGGCTTTCTGCGCAATCAAGCGCTCTTGGTGGTGGTCTTCGTCACTGACGAGGATGACTGCTCGGCCCCCGACAACACCGACTTGTACGCGCAGGACGGCTACACCCTTGCCGACGGAAAGAAAGCCTTTGATGAGCTCGGCTACTACCACTCGTTCCGCTGCACCGAATGGGGCATCAAGTGCAACGGCAAGAAGGTGCCGCGCGATCAGATGATGGCAATGAGTGGCTGTCAGCCGCTCACTCAGGCCGAGGGCGGCAAGCTCTACGATGTCGATCGCTACATCGATTTTTTCACCCAGTCGACCGGCGTAAAAAGCAAGCCGAACCAAGTGGTGCTGGCTTCGATTGCCGGACCGGCCGACCAGGTCGAGACCCTGTTTACCTCTTGCGACAGGCAGAGCGGTGCTTACTCGGTCAGCCAGGCTTGCCACTCGCCCGCCCAGCTCAACGACAACCAATGCATGGCGAATGGAGCGCCCAACCAGATGTGTTCGGTGGTGCTACAGCACGCCTGCCAGCCCGACGATGCCACTCGATTTGGCGATCCTGCTGTCCGTATTTCCAAGGTGGTGCGGTCGCTTTCGAGCAATTCGGTCGAAGCTTCGATCTGCGACGACGACAACAGCACGTTTGTCAGCTCGCTCGGCCGCACCATCTCCAGTAATGTAGGTCAGTAATTTTTTTTGATCGCTTTGCCGTCGGCAATGGCGGCGCGATGGACACAAAGGTGTGTCGGCATCGACACGTTTTCTTAGAACGTCAATTAAATTCAACTACTTACCTATGGGAACTTTTGGCGCGCGGATTGCGTTGTCTCTTTGGCAGGAGGCAAACATGGCTGCTCGCAAGATCGACCCTCGCGCCCTTGGCGAAACCGAGCTCATCGAAGCGGTGCTTGCTCGTTGTGAATTCGGCTGGCGCGAACTGCTTCGTCGCTATCGCGCGCTGGCACTGAGCTGCATCCACAAGGTGCTGTCGCGCTATCGCTCGACCGGAATCGACGCCGATGAGCTCTATGCCGAATTCTGTCTGCGCCTGATGGAAGGCAACCTGCGCCGGCTCCGGCTTTACGATCCTGAGCGCGGCGCCAAGCTCGGCACCTGGCTCGGCATGATCGCGGCTCACACCGCGCACGATGTTTTGCGCAAGGCGGTGCGCCGCCCGCAACCGCTCCCAGTCGAAGCGATTGACAACGAGTGCTGCCTCAGACCGACCAGCTTCGACGAGCTTGAGGCCAAGCAGGAACAGGAAAAATTCTTCGCCCTGCTTTCGCGCTCAAGCGATCGTGATCGTGATTTTGTCGAACTCTACTATCAGCGCGGCCTGCCGCCTGACGAAGTGGCGCGAGCGATGAAAATTTCCGTGCAGACCGTGTACACCAAAACCAACAAGCTACGCGCTCGACTCATGGAGCTTGCGGCTGTGGTATGAGCGCAGCGCAGCGAATCAACCGCGTCGGGCTTCGAAGGTGTACCGAGAAGACCTGCGCGGGAGGGTTGGAACCCTCTCAGGGTTCCAAATACAATGCAGAAAATTTCGGTGCAAACCGTCTACACCAAAACCAACAAACTACGCGCCCGCCTGCTTGAACTGGCTCAAGCTGCATAGTATTCCTGTCGACATGAATCTCGCTCGGCGAGCTATGTCGGAAGCGATCGGTACGGGACTGCTTACTGCTACGGTGGTCGGCTCGGGCATGATGGCGGAGCGATTGTGTGGTGGCAACATTGCTTTGGCGCTGCTCGCCAATACGCTAGCCACCGCCGCGGCGCTGGTGGCTTTGATCCTGACCTTCGGTCCCATCTCGGGCGCGCATTTCAATCCGGTGGTGACACTAGCGTCGGCTTGGCAGCGCAACCTCGCTTGGCCTGACGTCCCGGCCTATTTGTTTTCGCAAGTCGCTGGAGCTGTCAGCGGCGTCGCTGTCGCCCAATTAATGTTTGGCGAGGCGCTGTTTTCGCTGTCACAGCACGCGCGAAAAGGTGGCGCTCAGTTTTTTAGCGAGTTCATTGCCACTTTCGGACTGGTGACTGTCATTTTGGTATGCGGCCGGTTGCGCGCTCAGGTCACGCCTTTTGCCGTGGCTGCTTATATCGCCGCCGCGTATTGGTTCACCGCTTCGACATCGTTTGCCAATCCGGCGGTGACGATCGGTCGCGCGCTGACAAATAGTTTTGCTGGCATTCGGCCGGTCGACGTTCCGGCTTTTGTCGTCGCTCAATTTCTCGGCACCATAGCGGCAACTCTTCTGGGCGGCTGGCTGATTCAAGAACAACGCAAATGATCACGGTCCTGTTTGCGTGTGTGCAGAATGCGGGGCGCTCACAGATGGCGGCCGCCTTTTTCAACCAGGTGGCCGACGCCAAACTTCATCGCGCGATCTCGGCCGGAACCAAGCCGGCCGATCGCGTCCACCCGATTGTCGTCGAGGCGATGCACGAAGCCGGCATCGATCTCTCAAACGTCAAACCACAACGACTCACGTCAGAACTTGCAGCCACTGCTCAAGTTCTCATCACCATGGGGTGCGGCGACGAATGCCCGATCGTTGCTGGCATCCACCGCTATGACTGGGCGCTGCCCGATCCGAGCGGACAATCGATCGAAAACGTGCGCGTGATTCGTGACCAGATCAAACAACGCGTCGCCCAATTCATCGCTTCGGAGTTGCGCCTCCGATTGGAAGGTCGCTGAGCGGAGCGAATCAGTCGTGTCGGGCTTCGAAGGTGCACCGAGAAGACCTGCGCGGGAGTTGGAACCCTCTCAGGGTTCCAAATACAATCGAAAACGTGCGCGTGATTCGTGACCAGATCAAACAACGCGTCGCCCAATTCATCGCTTCGGAATTGGCCTCGCTGTAGGCGTCACGTCTGTCTCAATAATTGGTGGCGGCGGCGGCATGCCGGGTTTGAGCGGACCGCCGCTGTCGCTTGAGCGCACACCGGGCGGCAGCTCCCAGGGAATTTCGTCTAGCGGCTGGCTCGAGGCAACCTCGGCCACAAAGCGCGCCCACATCGGCACGCTGAGACTGAACGAGGCGTCTTTGTAACCGAGTTGCCGCTCGTAGGTATCGTCGCCAATCCAAGCGCTCACCATCCAGCGCGAGGTAAATCCAATAAACCAAACGTCCGAAGTGCGACTCGACGTGCCAGTCTTGCCAGCGGCGATGATCTTGGTGGCGCGAATCGGCGCCGAGTGACCGGTGGTGACAATTTCGCGCAAAAGCTTGGTGGTAAGATAAGCGGTGCGCGGCTCAATCACCGGCACCGAGTAGATGCCGGCTTTGGCGGCGATGCGATTGAACTTGTCGGCGGCCGGCAGAAACGGATCATCGTACGAGGTGTTGTCCTCGATAATTTCGCCTTTGCGATCGATCAGGCGGCGAATCATCGTCGGCTCGATCGATCTGCCCATGCGCGCAAACACCGCGAACGCCCGCGTCATGTCATCCATGTGGGTGCAAGAGGCACCGAGCGCCAGCGACGAGCAGAACTGCTTTTTGCATTTGGGCGAGGTGATAAGTGGCGTGGTCAGCCCGAGTCGATAGGCCCAGCGCTCGACCTCGTCGCTGCCGAGGAGGCGAAAAATCTCGACCGACGGCGGATTCTTCGACCACACCAGCGCGCGCTCGAGCGTCACCTTTTGTCCGTAGCTGCCGTCGACGTTTTGCGGCACCCACAGTTCGCCCGTCACCGGGTCGATTTCGGCTTTGGGCTTGTCGGTCCACAGTGTGTCGTAGGCGTAGCCACGATCGAGCGCCAACGAATAGTAGATCGGTTTGTAGGACGAGCCGGGCTGACGGCAGGCTTGGGTGACGCGATTGAATTGCGACTGATCGAAATCGTTGCCGCCGGCCATCGCCAGCACGTAGCCGTTTTGGTGGTCGAAGGCATAGATCGCCCCCTGCACCCGCGGTCGCTGCTCTAAAGTAAGTTCAATTGCCGCCGGGCGTGGATGGGTCATCGCCGGCTGCCAAACCACTTCGCCTTTTTCGTCGTAGCTGAATTCAGAAAAACGCCGGGTGCGCGAATGAAAACTTGAGCGCACCCAAATCACGTCGAATTTGTGCAAGGCCTCAGTCGCCGATCCGAGCTGTGCGTCGTTGCTGGCATCGCGCGCAGTGTAACGCGCCGCCCATTGCATGTTGGCAACCGGAAGTAGATACAATTTGCTGCCGACGCGAATGAGGGCGGCGCTCGGCGTCACCGACTCTACCAAGCCGAGATAGAGCCGATTCTCGTCGAGCAGACCGGCACCGTAAAGTTCGGCGGATCGTTCGGCAAAGATCTTGGCGCGCGCCGCATCAAGCCGCGTCTCTGGGCCGCGCCAGCCTTGCCGCTTGTCGAGTTTGCGGGTGGCAGCGTCGACGTTCTCTTCGGCAGCGACGTCGACAAACGGCAGCACCGTGGTCTCGACGCGGTAACCGCCTTGGTAAAATTGTTTTTGTCCGAGCTTCTTGACCAGCTGGCGCCGCAGCTCTTCAGCAAAGTAGGGCGCCACCTCGTGGAAATAGTCACGTCGCGGCGAAATCTGCAAAGGAGTGTTTTTCCATTTTTCTCCCTCTTGCGCAGTCAATTTGCCAACTTCGACCATGTTATCGAGCACGGTGTTGCGCCGCGCCAGCGCCGCCTCTTCGTCGTTGACCGGTGAGTAGCGGGTCGAGCCGCGCGCTAGACCAGCAATCAGTGCCCATTCTGAAACATTGAGTTCGGACAGATCGCGATCGAAATAGCGCCGCGCCGCTGCGCCGACGCCATAGGCACCGTTGCCAAGAAAAATATGATTGAGATACAGAGCCAAAATCTCGCGCTTGGAATAACGCGCCTCGAGTCGGCGAGCGAAAATCGCCTCTTTGATCTTGCGCGAAAACGTTCGCTCGGGGGAAAGATAACTTTTGGCCACCTGCTGAGTGATGGTGGAGCCGCCCTGTACCACCTCGTGGGCGCGCAAATTGGTCCACAGCGCACGCAACATGCCGCGCAGATCGAGTCCCTGGTGGGAAAAAAAGCGCCGATCTTCGGTGGCGACAAAAGCGTCAATCAGCGGTCGCGGGATCTCGGCGAGCGGCACAATCTCGCGCCGCTCATTCGAAAATTCGCCGATCAGCGATCCATCCTGCGCCACCATCTGGGTCACTTGCGGCACGGTATCGGAGTAGCTGTCGAGATCGGGCAGCGGCGGTACCTGGTGCGAAAAGTAGACATAGACGCCGATCCCGGTTGCAGCCATCGCTAGCAGCAATCCGAGCAGGGTGAAAGTGTAAAACTTGAACAGCCAATAGATCAATCCACCGTCGGAACGATTGGTCACTACAACGCGAGGACGCACCGACATCGGCGAAAAAGTGTAGCCGCTCGCCCAAGACCCGCAATAGATTGACTTTCTCGAAAAATCGCGGTAAGCCGCCCGGGATAGTCGAGGTTAAGAACCCATGAATTCGGGTTTCGCTATTCTGCGCAGCGGATCGGAGTGATGTGGCTGCCGGTCGCATTCGCGATTGCGGTGGCAACCCCGTTTACGTCTGAAACGGCGTGCCTAGACCATGATTTGCAGGTGATTGCAGTGGCTCCAGCCGAGCAGTCGGCAAACCACCGATCGAGTCTGGAAAAACGTCTCCGTGACGTTTCCGGCGAGGAGCAGCGCCTGGTGCAAGCAGCCGCGAAGAGTCAAGTGGCAGGCCAAGTCACGGTTCCGATGGGGCTCGGGATCGGCGGCATTTTGCTGGTGGCGTTGGCGTCGCTCAGGCGAAAGCATCGGTGGATTCTACTCGGCACGTTGCTGATCACTGCCGGCACCGGCTTGACGCTGCATGCCCTCGAACGCGATCGGCAGGCGCAGATCCGCATTGGACAAGTGCGCAGCTGCCTGCTCAAGCTCCGGGCCACCCAGCAAAAACTGGCACAGGCAGAGTATTCGCGCTGCCGCAACGACATTGGAGAGGCCGAAGAGGATCTCTTGATGTTTCAGGCAAGAATTGGCGCCGGACAGCCGATCTCGTTGCAACAGGTGGTCAAGCTTCGTCAGGAGATGACGCATCAACGCTAAGGGCATCAATGGGCAGGGGTGCTCGGAAATCGGCGTCGATTCACGTTTCGCGATTCTTACCACCGCCGACAGCCGACAGCTGACAGTGGAGAAAAATCGCGAAATCGCGTTGACCCTCCGTGAATTCGCTCTTGAAAGGAGGACTAGAGTAGGTGATTTCATGAATGAATCCGAAACTGTAGGCTGTCGGCTGTGAGCTGTCGGCGGCGCCCGGACTTTCGGGCGCCCCTGCATCAATGGGCCAGAAACCCGCAAAGGAGGCGCCAATGGATAGACTTTCTCGATGGAAATTGCTGGTTGGGTTGATGTTGGCGGGGGCGGGAACCGGGTGCGATCCCGAGCCCGGCCACTCTGTGCTCGAATTTGAGGATCTATCGATCCCTAAAGTGGTCGAACCCGCCGCAGGCGACGGTGGCAGCGGCTGCCAGGGATCGGCCTGCACCGCGGTTCTGTTCGACCCGTCGAGCGACAAGCCGTTTCCGCTGTCGATCGACATGCCCGCCGATCCGAATGAGCAGGACGACGGAGTCGGACGCGACGGACAGGGCTTTTTGGTCCTCGATCGCACCAAGTCTTCCTCCTTCCACTATGCATGGACCGCGAATACCTACGACTGGCGGACCGGATCGGTATCGAAATTCGATACCAAGACCTTGCGCGAGGTCGCCCGCTATTTCACCGTCACCTGTCAGTCGCTGCCGACCGGAAGCCGCAGTGCGTGTAACGGCAGTTCGGGCTGCTGTGCGCAGGACAGCTACCCGCAGTTCCAAAACCGGCAAAAGGGCTTGGCGTCGGGTCCGGCACAGCAGGTCGAGATCTACATCAACTACCCATCGCGAACGGCGATCGACCTCGATGGCAGCATGTGGGTCGCCAACCGCGCGTTCGGGATCCAATCATCGGTCACCAAGATCGCAGGAGACGTCTCGCAATGCATCGATCGCAACCACAACGGCAAGATCGAGACCTCGAGCGATGTCGATGGCGATGGTATCATCGAGTCGGACTGCAACCAAGACGTCCTTCCGGACGACCTTCCGAGTGTTGCTGCTTCGCCCTGCAAGAACGGCAAAGCGCAAGAGTTCTACGGCTTCGACGATGAGTGCATCTTACTTACCACCAACACCGGTGAACCGGATGGCTACGGCCGCCCGCTTGCCCTTGGCCCTGGCTCTACTTCCACCGGCGCGTCGGACGTGTGGGCCGGCCTTTTTCAAACCAGCCAAGTTTTTCGCATCGATGGCAAAACCGGCCTTACCAAGGCGGAGGTGAATCTGCCCTGCAGGCCCTACGGCTTTGTCATCGACTCCACCGGCATCGGTTGGGCGGCAAATCTCGGCGCTGGCGGCTGTTATTGGGACACCCAAACTCCCGCCAATACTGGTACCATTCGAGAGAGTACAGAGTCCCAAACCAGTTACGGTATCGGCATCGATCGGGATCTCAATATTTGGTTTGGCGGCACCGCGGCGCGTTACACGCCGAATCGCACCGGCAGCTTCCAAAACCTTGGCAGGGGCTACTGGACAGTTTTTTCCGGCATCAGCGGGTTGGGTGTCGCGGTCGATGACCGTGGCAAGAATGGCTATTTCGCCTATTTTGCCGGAAGCAAACTTTTTCAGGTGCCGGCCTCGACCATTCCTGTGCCGGTGGGTGCGGACAAGACGGTGAGCGCCGTCGGGTTCAATTCGGTCCCGGTCCTCGGTAGTAGTGGCAAAGGCGTCGACATCACCAATGACGGAAACGTGATCGTCACCTTTTCTGGAAGCGCCGGCATCGAACGAGTAAAGGTCAGTGCCAGCGGCAGCATGAGCATGCCCGATCTCAACAGCCTTCCCATCGGAACCAATAAGTGTCCGTCGGGGGACACCTGCATCAACGAAGACCACGGACCGATGTCCCCCTACACCTACTCCGACTTTACCGGATTTGCCCTGCGCAATTTTACCCGCCCGAAAGGGTATTGGCGCTATCTGGTCAAAGGATGCGGAGACAACAAGGGCGGCAACACGGTGTGGCGAAGCTTGACCTTCGAAGCCGACACCCCGCCGAAAACTGCGCTGAGCGTGCGCGTTCGCTCCGGAAACACCCCGACTCCGGACAGCAGTTGGGGCAGCTGGAGCGCAGATCAAACCACTTCGCCGGTGGACCTGACGACCACGCTTATCCCCAATACGATGAAGGACGGTTGGATGCAGCTCGAGGTCAATTTGTCGACGCTCGACAGTGACAGTACGCCACGGCTGCGCAAGCTCGGATTGAACTACGATTGTTTCGACGGACCTGGTTAGGTCAAAGGCTAATTTCGATCGGCCTTGCGATGCGATCGTCATGTTGACCTTGGACGCATTCGATCACCAACTCGGCGACAGCGGAAGGCTGCAGTACTGTATCGGGCGGCATGAAACGGTCACCTCTTGGCGCGACCACAGGTCTCTCGTGTCGCTCGTCAAAGCTTCTCTGGGGACGTGATCTCAATAGCGCGCTTGCAACGTGATGTTGAAGCCGAGCTGATGCGACTGGCCATAGGTGCGATGGGAAGTGCCGTCGTCGGCCTTGGTCAATCGAGTTTGATTCGGATCGTGCTGGTAGTTGACCTGAAGAATCGCGGCGAACCATTCGAGAAAATCTTCGCGCGCTTCAAGTTTGGCAGCCACCATTGTCTCGGGCGCCTTGCCCTCGGGCAAAATCGACAGATCGCCTTCGTTGCGAATGACGATGGTTGCCGCGCTCGATAGCG
This sequence comes from Myxococcales bacterium, assembly GCA_023248835.1. Classification (GTDB taxonomy): domain Bacteria; phylum Myxococcota_A; class Polyangia; order Palsa-1104; family Palsa-1104; genus JAHFDU01. Next base: position 19,101 of record JAHFDU010000025.1, read on the forward strand.
AGCCACCAGTGGTACCGATAATCGTCGGCGGCAGCTGCGGCGCTGAAAATTGCGCCGGCCGCTCGACGCCGAGCGTAGCCCCAAGCGTCAGACCCAGACGCTCAAACAAATAGTCGGCACCGACGGCGCCGAAAAGTTCTGGTTTGGTTTGACTGTCGGGCGGCAGTTCTTGATAGGGCACCAGCGACGGCTGGTTGATCAGAATGAAACTCAAACTACGGGCTTCAAAATCGCCGCGCAGGCGCAGGTGACCAATCTGTGCCCGCAAATTGACGTCGCCGGCGTAGGCCTGCTGAATTGTCGTCGCTTCAGCTTTGGCGACGTCCTGCAGCCGAGTGCCGAGAAGCGTAAATTCCGCCTGCGCCAACCAGTTAAAACCGGGCGCGTAAACCGGGCGGGAAAAATAGCGGCCGGCGGAAACGAACGGATCGTTGCGATAGAGTGAAAAATCGGCCGATTGGGTCGGAGTGATGCCGTCAAATCCGGCGAGCTGCACCGTAGCGCCAAAGCTCTCTACCCGATGGCTTACAAAGGTCGCGCCGCCAGATCCGACGGTGGTGCCGAAAAACAGGGGGTTGGTCCCACGATAGAAGTAGCCCGTATTGCCTTCGAGGCGCAAATGGCGTGGGATCAAATCGACGCCCCAACCAAACAGACCGCCATAGACGGCCACCTGTTCGTTAACGTTGGGGTTGCGATCGAGCAGCAGCGACGTCTTGAATCCGAAGTAAAAATACCCACGCTCGAAAGCAAACTGCAATTTGGCGCCCGGCGCCGGATTGGTGTTGGTGATAAACGCCGAGCTGCCGATCGGCAAATCGGGATTGAACTTGAAAAAGATCGGCGAGCCGCCCCACGAGATGCGATAGCTGTAGCCAAGTCGCATCCGATCGGCG